>JANWLI010000068.1 GCA_025450975.1 Candidatus Kapaibacterium sp.
CAGAATCGTCCCACGGTCGGATATCGACCGGGGCTGAAGGGCCGAGGCCGTCAGCAACCAGATCCTGTGCTGCCCTGCGAGCAAAGACAAGCGATTCGAGCAGCGAATTGCTAGCCAGACGGTTCGCTCCGTGCACTCCGGTCATTGCAGCTTCTCCGCAGCAATAGAGCCGCGCAATATCTGTGCGGCCGTTGAGATCGGTCACGACACCGCCACAACTATAGTGAGCTGCCGGGACCACCGGGATCGGTCCTTTCGTGATGTCGATATTATACTCGAGACACTTTGCGTAGATGTTCGGAAATTCTTTACGTGCTTTATCGCGCAAATGCGAGATATCAAGTAAGACATGACTCTCTCCACGCTTCTTCAACTCGGCATCGATCGCCCGGGCGACGATATCGCGCGGCGCCAACTCCAGGCGCTCGTCATAATCGACCATGAAGCGCTCGCCTGCAAGATTGAGCAATATTCCCCCTGCTCCGCGAACCGCTTCGGTGATCAGATAGGAGCGTGAACCTTCGGCATACAAACTTGTCGGATGGAATTGAACGAACTCCATATTCGCTATACGCGCACCGAGCCGATACGCCATGGAAATGCCATCGCCGGTTGCGATCTGCGGATTTGTCGAGTGCATATAGACCTGTCCGCACCCGCCCGTTGCAAGCATCACAGCATGGCGAGCAAAGGCGGTGTGTACCTTCTTGGTGAGGTCGTCGAGCACATATGCACCGTAGCAAGAGCGCGTCTTGCGTGAGCGCTTCAATAAGTTATGTTCGGAGATGAGCTCAACTGCATAATGATTTTCCAGTACCTTGATCCGCGGATGAGCAGCCACCGCATCTAAGAGAGTACGTTCCACCTCTTTACCGGTCAGGTCTTTCGTATGCACGATACGATTCGTGGAATGTCCGCCTTCCTTGCCTAAATGGAGCGTACCTCCCGTGTTCTTCGTAAAGGAAGCGCCGCGATGCATCAGGTCGCGTATGCGCTCCGGGCCTTCATGAACGAGGACCTTTACGGCGTCTTCGTGACAAAGTCCTGCACCTGCAATAAGCGTATCGCGGATATGCGCCTCGAAACTATCGAAGGGCGCCATGACGCCGGCGATCCCTCCCTGTGCATAGTTCGTATTCGACTCGGACCGGTCTTTCTTCGTGATCACCAGGACTTTCAGCTTCGACCGCTCGGCAACTTCGAGCGCGAACGTCAGCCCTGCCGAGCCGGATCCGAGTACTAACACATCCGTCTTTATCACGACGCGATTAACAATAAATATTTACAATTCAATCAAATATAAGCAAATAAAAAAAACCCTTGCACGGTTTGTGCAAGGGTTAAAGAAAAACGGTATTCGTTTTTTAGAACTGGATGAGCACGTGCAGGTTTCCTGCTGGTGCGAAGCCGAACGTCGTAGGTCCTGCTACGTCGACGCTTGAACCGCCTGTGGGTGTGAATGTACCACTTGTGGTAGAGAACCCAAGGGCATATTCAGTACCGATGGCAATGTTTTGCGTCAAGTACCAGTCAAACCCAGCAACGGCAGTGACGCCGAACGTATTGAACGTTCGTTCACCTGGTAGACCACCAGTACCTTGCGGAGCTTGGCCGGAGCCTACAACCTCACCAACAGTATAGCCTGGATTGGTCGTCATATTGTAACCAATACCAGCGCCTATATATGGGGCAATATTATAGAGCGATCTAAAATAATGCGCCAGACCAACGCCAATTCCATAGGTCGACCGTGTCGAAGACGCCGAATCAGGACCTTCCGTTTCCGTGCCGAAATTCAGCAGGACACGTAAGGCCAGATTGTTTGCCAGGAAGTGCTGGATACCAAATCGGGCAAGTGCCAGCGAGTTCGTCGTTCCGTTGGCCGATGGGCCATACGGGTAGACAGCATCTGCGCCTTGAATGGAGAAGAACATGCCGAATGGTAAACCTGATGATTCGTGTCTAAGGAAATGGTCGTCCGCCAGATCCCATTGATCACAGCCATAGAATCCGTCGCAACCCCAGCAGCCGGTAAAGCCACCGAAGCGCCCGCATCCCACAGCCATGGTCGCCAGGAGCGAATAGAGAACGATTTTCTGAAATCTCATAGGATATTAGCCTCCTAGGAGTTTATCAGAAATAGACAACTGCGTGTACAGCGCCTGATCCGGAGATACCGCCGGATGTATTGGTCATACCGAGACCGATCGAGCTGCTCGATGGTTCATCGGTAGCGTCTACACCGTCGTCGGTCGAGTTCATCGTGTAGCCGAGGCCCCACTCTGCGCCAATCGCGATCCCACGTGTGAAGAACCAATCAAAGCCGGCGACGGCCATGATCGTTAACTGGGTTGCGCTTGATTCAGCATCGGTGTCTGTGCCGCCAATATCGGTCGTCGATGAGCCACTTGCGAACTTAATTCCGCCTCCGACATAGGGTGAGGTGGAATACAGCGGTCCGAAATGGACTTCAATGATAGCACCAATACCGAAGGCCATCTGTGAGGTGCCCAGGCTATCCAGGCCGTCACTTGTCGAACCAAAGGCGAGAAGCACTTTCGCAGCAAGGTCATCGCTAAGGTAATACTTCAAACCCGCACCGGCTACGGGGACTGAGCCGCCAACCGAACCGATCGCAGGAGCTGTCGGCCCAAAGGCGCCTAAACCGGAGATGTTAAATACGAAAGCTGCCGAACCCGACTTCGTGATCGGCCGAATGATGTTGCTCTCATCCTGTGCCGTGGCTGATAATGCCAAGCCAGATACAAGAATAAAAGCAGCAAAGAACTTCGTAAGAGAACGAGACATGAGTTTCCTCCTAAGCTGTTGATGTGAAATACAATTAAAAATTATATAACAGCTCGTTTTATATGCCGTCATATATTACTACTAAAATAAGACTTAAATTGACTCAAAACAAACAAGTTATCCACTTTTTTTAAGAAGTGTGGATTTTTCGTATATTCACAATTCTGGCGAATTAGCTCTTTTTCGGCCCTTGACCAACTGCTCCCATACGCAAGGGGTATCGGGGTAAGGTCGTCGGTGCTGTGATCCGTATAAGTGCTCCAAGCTTCCGGCATCGCTTCTCAAATTCATCGAGCGGGCAGTCATTGGTCAGCACATAATCGGCATCCTCTTTCCACTCCTCGCCAAAGTTCTGGACCTTCAGCCGTTTCTCAACTTCCTCAGCCGAGAATTTACCGGAGGCCACAGCATTCGCCTTGATCTTCTCCTCCGAAGCATCGACTAAGACAAGCATGTCGAACATCGCATCGTAGCCCGTCTGATAGAGGATCGCAGACTCAACGCCAACGATCTTCCCATACGTCGTGGCAGCAAAACGTGCGTCCATCAACTCCCAGACTGCCGTATGAACGACCGCTTCGAGTTCGGTCTTTAATTTAGGATTGGAAAAGATCGTCTTCCCCACATGCTCCGTATTGAGTTTGCCATCGAGATAGGCATCGGTGCCGAGGACCTGTATCAGGGACTTACGAACCTGCTCTTCACCTTCCATCACTTCGCGGGCCATCGAATCGGCATCCATGATCTCGATGCCCATTTCGCGCAAGATACGTGAAAGGGTGGATTTACCACTGGCGATCTTTCCGGTAATACCAAGACGAACTGCGCGATAGGAAGGCAAGGGATGGGCGCTAAAGGTTTGTGAAAGAAATAATAAAAAGCGTACGAAGAGAAGGTAGGCGGATAGTCTCCCGGGATGTCCAGAAACGCTTCATACCTTTATACCCTTGCACGTTGCGCGAGCGCTACGCGGAGGGGCGGGTGTGTTGCGTTTCTGACGAACAGGAGTTGAACCCTGTTCCAACAAGGGCTTAAAGAACCTGAATGCCCACACACATTGGGTGCTGCTCCGTACTCTTTTACTTCCACTGTCCTCACCATGCGGACCGGCAAAAGCCGGCCGGCGATGGAGTCTTGGTGTCCCGCTAAAAGCGGGTGAGGCCTGTAATCGAATCCAGAAGATTAAGCTCCCTATGGAAAAAGAATGTTGGTTCTTTTTTGCGTTGTTATCCGCAGAAAACTACCACGCTGCACCTTCTTTCCGTACGCTTTCAATGAGCTTCGTATCTCTACTACAAACTTACGAAACGGAGAGTTCGTGAAGAACAAATAATTGACACGAATTAAAAATAGGCCGCGATCCCAAATAACAGGGCCGAGGCATAGGCCGGCGGATTTCCGAGCAGGTCTGTGATAATGCTATACTTATAATTCGCTTTGATCACGACTGGTGCCGAAGGCCGGAAGGCGATCCCGCCCGTAAACGAGGTGACCTCATCGCCGATGGCATCGCCGGTTTCGTTGAATGTGCCGTCGTTAAGGTCGACATACTCTCCACGCAGAGCAAGTGCCAGGGTCGCATTATCGAATACTAAGACCGGTCCCTCGTAAAACCGCTGCACCACATCGACATACCCACCCCACTGCTTCGAACCGAATTGTTGTGAGTATGTGGACGGGACGTCGAGGCTGACAAATGCGACCTCGCCGCGAAGCTCTGTTGATGAAGTGATCGAAGCATTGAGGTCAACGGCAAGTACATTGAGGCTTCGCTTCTCATCGACTTCGACGCCATCGATCTGCCACTCATTATAGACTCCCGTCATATAAGAGATCCCAAGTTCTCCAACATTGCGAAGTTTCGCAGCAACTTTGCCGGTGAACATCGGCAAGCCGCTATGGCTCTCTTCGAATTTCTCTACGTTCACCTTCCCTGCTGCCAGCGATGTCCTGTTAAGATCGTTATCGATTACTGCCTCGTCAAAGCCATTTGTCAGATAGACTTCATAGCCGAAGGAGAGGTCGGAGGCAAATGCCTTTCCATACAGACCGACGCCGACATTCGAGAGTGTAGCTCCAAGTAACTCCACTGCCTCGATCGGGCGATCGACAAAGTCCCACTGCGGGCCATCGTGTTTCTGGTTAAATGCGCCGATCGGATTGACGACAATGCCGCCGCGAACATTCGCCAGCGGATGCAGCATCAGGTCAACCGCAGCATACTCGATGTTGATCTCTTTCGTCCCATCCTCGAACTCGATCTCGGTGAGAAACCGGATGTTCGGCGATATCGTCGACGAAGCGAAAAGCGTCAGCCGGCGGAATTGAAAGGAGAAGCCTTCTTCGATGCCATCGGTGCCTGCGTACAAGGTATTGGCCTCCATGTAGCCACCAAGCGCCAGTGACGAGCTTGCACCGGAAAGGAATGGCCGGTCGTAGTTAGCCTCGAAGTTCATCGTTGAGTCGTCTGCCTGCTGGCCAAGCGAATCGGTTTGCGCCAAGAGTAACGAAGATGACAGCACGCAGAGCGTGATAAGTAACGATCGTATCATGAGATCAGGAGAGATGAATGTGGAGTATATCCTTCAACGCCGTCGTACGGAATTGAAGCAGATTTTTTGTTGCCGGGCCGGCTAAAACACGGCCGTTTGCCGCGAACTCACTGCCGTGACATGGGCATGCCATCACGCTGCCTTCGAGTTGCAGCTCGCAGCCCTTATGCGTACACTCCCCGAGAAAAGCACTGAATGTACCACTAGACTCGCGAAAGACATAGATCGGAAATGCATGGCGTTTCGAACGAACAGTGGCAATGCCGGCATTTGGGAAATTAGCGATGTCGACGATCAGAATATCCCCCTCTTCTTTTACTGCGAACGATCGATAGCCACCGCCGCATCCTGCAAGAATGGGGAGCGTTATAAGTAATTCCAGGGCTTCGCGTCTATTCACTATAGTGAGCGTAGGAAATCCAGAAGAGCCTGCTTATCGCCGTCAGATAACTTCTTAAACTCCGAGCGGCTCTTGTCGCCTTCTCCGCCATGAAGCAAAATTGCAGCTTCAAGCGAGTGCGCTCTGCCATCGTGCATGAGGAAGAGTCTTCCGCCCTGTGAATTTTCCGAAAGGCCGAGCCCCCAGAGCGGCGGCGTGCGCCACTCCGGGTTCGTAGCACTTCCTTCTGTGTATCCATCGTCAAGTTCAGGTCCCATGTCGTGAAGAAGCAGATCCGTGTATGGATGGATCTCTTTCTGCGATAGCGGCGCGATCGGGCTGAAGCCCGTCTTCAACGTTTCACGATGACACTTCTCGCAACCGATCTGCGAAAAGAGCAGCTTCCCTTTTTCGACAGATGCCGCACTACGTTGGAGCGGAGCTTTTAAGGTTTGCAAATAGAATACGACGGCATTCACATCCTCATCCGTCACTACCGGACCGCCGGATGGGACGGGATGCGTGCCCGCAGCATAATTGATTGGGTTCGTGGGCAGGAATGTTGACGTAATCCCCATATCCTGATTATAGGCTGTAACTGTCTGCTGAAAAAGATTATGTGTGCTTGCCTTCTTCCCGAATCGTCCGATATACTTACCATTCTGTGAGATCGCATTCGGCACAGGCGTGATGAATGAGGGGATCGTATTCCAGTTCGGCACTCCGGAAATACCATCGCCATCGGCATCGTCAGGATCGGCCATAGCAAGAATATCTGCGTCGGAAACAAGCTCGATAAAACCTAATCCTGTGACCGCAGGTGGCGTAAAGCTGCTATGCGGTGCACCGGATGGCAATGCCTCGGGCGCAAAGCCGGGGATCGCCCTATTCTGCAATTGCGGAGCGCCTAAGAACTGATTGCCCGCACCATCGGAGTGGGAGTACCTGGTAAGCGTTGTGAACGGATGTCCCTTGCCATCACCAGCGTGACAGGCGCCACACGACGAAGCTACAAAGCATGGTCCCAGGCCTGTTTCTGCTGTGAAGAGCTGGTCGTTGAAGGCAGCGTCGCCTTCGATATGCATCCGACGCTGCGATTGGTCTAGGCCTTCGAGGGCGCCGTCAAGCGTCTCCTCCGATGGGATGGCCGCCGGCAGAAACGCATCGCAGGCTCCAAGGAACAAGGCCAGAGCGCACAGGCCGCTATAGAACACGAAATTTCTCATTTGGCAAATATACGTATTTTATACAAGCTAGCCTATAAACAGAAATTAGGCGTGCCTAATTTCATTTCTCAGGCGCATTGTTCCTTATTTTTGTAGTGATGTATACACTCTCGGAAGAAAATTATCTCAAGGCGATCTACCGGCTTTCCGCAGACGGCGGCAAGGTGACGGCCTCCTCTATTGCCGAAACGCTCGGCAATAATCCCGCTTCCGTCGTCGACATGCTCAAGAAGATCACGACGAAACGCCTGATCCGCTACGATAAGAAGCATGGAGCAGCGTTAACCGAGAAAGGACAGCGGATCGCATTGCAGGTAGTTCGCAAGCACCGCCTCTGGGAAGTATTCCTGCATGAGAAGCTTGGCTATAGCTGGGACGAAGTGCACGACATCGCAGAGCAAATGGAACATATCCAGCACGAAGACCTTGATTCGCGGCTCGATAAATTCTTAGGGTTTCCAAAATACGATCCGCACGGCGATCCGATACCACAACCGAACGGCACCTTAGCAAAAATGTCCAAGATCAGTTTATCTACAATCGAACCAGGTAAGAGCTGCCACGTCGTCGGCATTAAAGATACGAATGCGACCTTTCTGCGCTATCTGCAGAAACTCAATATCGGCATCGGTACGAAGATCACGATCGTCGAGAGGATCCCGTTCGACGGATCGGTCGTCATCGCGATAGGCAGACAGTCGCAGACAACAGTATCAGGTAAATTTGCGGAGAACGTCCTCGTCGAACTGTAGTTCCTACTCGACTGTCGGCATATTCTTCATCATCTCGCGCATCTGGCGGCTTCCCTTGCCCTGCGAAAGCTTCTTCATCATCTTCTGCATTTCAGAGAATTGCTTGATGAGACGATTGACTTCCTGCACCGTCGTGCCCGATCCTTGCGCAATACGCTCTCTGCGTGAGCCGTTGAGAATATGCGGGAAGCGGCGCTCCTCCGTCGTCATCGACGTAATGATGGCTTCGACGCGCGTGAAGGATTTCTCGTCGACGTTCGCCTCAGCTAAGGCTGCCTTGTTAACTCCAGGGATGTAGGAGAGAAGATCGGCAACAGAGCCCATCTTCTTGATCTGCTGCAATTGCTCGCGGAAATCGTCGAGCGTAAACTCGTTTTTACGAAGCTTATCTTCGACCTTCTTCGCTTCTTCTTCGGAGATCTGCGCCTGTGCTTTCTCGACCAGGGTAACGATATCGCCCATGCCGAGAATACGGCTGGCCATACGGTCAGGATGGAATTGCTCGAGCGCATCGAGTTTTTCACCCGTTGAAATAAACTTGATCGGCTTCTCGACTACGGAGCGGATCGAAAGCGCAGCGCCGCCACGCGCATCGCCATCGAGCTTCGTGAGGACGACGCCGTTAAACTCAAGCTGATCGTGGAAGGCCTTTGCAGTGTTGACTGCATCCTGGCCCGTCATCGCATCGCAGACGAAGAGGATCTCGTGCGGCTTCACGGTTGCCTTGATATCGGCAACCTCTTTCATCATGACTTCGTCGATCGTCAGGCGGCCGGCAGTATCGATGATGACGTAATCAAGTCCGTTCGTACGCGCAAAGCGAACGCCTTCTTCGGCGATCTTTACAGCGTTCTTTTCATTCGGAATCGTGAAGACCGGCACATCGATCGAAGCACCGAGAATCTGCAACTGCTCGATAGCGGCAGGACGATAGATATCGCCTGCGACAAGACCTGCGCGCTTGCCCTTCAACTTCAGGTAGTTCGCAAGCTTTCCGGTGAACGTCGTCTTACCCGAACCCTGCAGACCGCAGACCATGATGATCGTCGGCACTTCGGCACTGACTGCAATATCGGCGCTGGCCCCGCCCATAAGCTCCACAAGCTCATCGTAGAGGATCTTGATGAACTGCTGCTCCGGATTGACGGATTTAAGGACGTCGGAGCCGGTGGACTTCTTCTCGACGTCGTCGACAAACTTTTTGGCGACCTTATAGTTAACGTCGGCATCGAGGAGGGCACGACGCACATCGCGAACAGCTTCGCTGATATTGCTCTCAGAAATACGGGCCGTACCACGAATTTTGCGGTATAAGCCCTCAAATTTAGACGAAAGTTCTTCAAACATAGGACAGCGGTAAACAAAGAAGGCTCCTATGTGGAGCCATCATTCTCAGAGCGCATGCTTACATGAAAAACTTTATAAAAGTTCTTCTCAAAGGGAAAGAATAGGGCCCTCCGACACTACCAAGTTATCTGGAAGACCCCATGCCATGTTATCTCTGATAAGACAAACCCTTACCACAGGGCTTTTGCACAATACAAATTTACGAATATGACTAGCAAACTGGCAAGTCAAAAGTTGGCGTCATATTATGTATCATCGTCATTAAGTTATTCATTTTAATTAAATTAGCATGGAAATGCATCGTATTGACAGTTAATCAATTCTGCATCTTGAATGTTGCAAACCCCTTACTATGACAATGTTAGAAGAATTTATTTTCGCGTTGACTCCCACTGAGCGGGCGAAGATCCGTCCATTACAATTTCGGGGGGTAAAAGCAAAAATTTTTCTTACGATCTTCAATTACCGTCAGCGCCCGAAGACGAGCGGCTGGCTTGATAGACTCTGTAAGACCCATCACGTCAACCAAACACGTCGCAACGTCATGTTGCATGAAATGCTTGTAGCCTGCTACAATGACATCATCCCTCGTCACGATCTCCAACTGATCCAGTTTCTGGGCAATAAACAGCTGTTCAGGCATGTACTTAATGAACTCAGAAGGCAAGAGCGTTTCCTCATACGGAAGCACCATCGGATGGCACTCGAAAACTACTATCGCAGTGTCCTGCTCTTACGACTATTCTTTGTCGTCCCCCGTGGCCATAAACAGCTTATTCATGAACTTGACGGATATGTAAATAAGTATCTTAAAGTACGCCAACATACCGATCATGATATGAACATGCTCAAAGCAGAGCAGATCAGTCGGAAGATCGAACACACGATCAGTCGCCGGTTAGATGCTGTAAAAATATTGGACTATCTGGACAAATTAGAGCTAATACTCGATCAGGTAAAAGGCGCTCCACTCCTGGCGCAATTTACAATCTCCTTTGGATTGATGCGTTACTATGCTATGCTGAGAATGGAGGCAAAGTTCACGGAACATTTTGAGAACGGTATGAAGGCGATAGTAGCAAATCCGGAAATGTTTGTCATGGTTCGTGATTTGTACGAAATCGAATATGCGCTCGAAAGTTGGCGGTATAAACAGACCCTTGAGGAGGTTGAAGCAGTAAAGGAATTTTGTCACAAAAAACTCAAGTGGGAAAACGGGATCCCGTTAAGCTTCCTCTACAGATTTTTCCCGATGATCCTCATGGTCGGAGATCTTACCTTAGCCCGATCCTATTTACGCCAACATACTCCCTATAATTTAGACTTGCTACGCGATGATGTCTCACTGTATTACCGCATTTTGTTCATTATGATCTGCGTTTACACTGACGATACGATGAAGGGCATGCAGTATACAAAAAAGGCTCTCCGATTAAATAAAGGTAGGTCGAAGAGCATAGGCCTGGAATCCACACTACGGAGTTTGGATGCATACCTGGTTTCCATGACAAGCGATCTCGTCACCGGCCACGAAAGCGTTATTAAACAAATTCGATATCTACGAAAGCACGGCGTGAGTACCGCACTCTTTCTCGACAAGCTTGAAGGTATTCAACGAATTCTCTTAGATCAAAAAACGACTCCTCACAAAACCACCTCAAAACGCGCCCGTGGATTTTTCCACAAGAATTTCAATGACTTTATGCTTGAGCAGCTGCAGAAGAGGTACGGTATGCCGATCGGAAATGGAAACTAAGGATAAAACGATAAGGGAAGGGTTGGAGCCACCCACCGGACTTGAACCGGTGACCTGCTGATTACGAATCAGCTGCTCTACCAACTGAGCTAGGGTGGCGCATTTTCACGAGGCACGGGAAAACGAATTGTTAGCGCCTATCGGTTCCGACTCCCTTCGTTTCTTCGTTTCTTTGTTTCTTCGTGTTAAAAAACCCCTGCCCAGCTACTTTTTCCGCCGAATCTTCTTATAATTGACGTCCCGCTTCTCGTTAAAGGCCGATATCCCCTCGGTGACCTCTTCGGAGAGGTTGTGGATCGACAGCCAGTCCCGTGCATGACCGATCGTCGTGTGCCAGCTAAGGTCCTTCCAGAAGTTCAGCTGCTGTTTGGCGTAGCGCAGGCACTCCGGCAGCTTATTGTAGAGTTTCTCGCACAGACGGGCCGTAGCAGCGTCCAGATCGGCTTTGGGGACGACTTCGTTGATGAGCCCCCACTCGAGCGCCTTGGCAGCCGGGATCTCCTCGCAGAGGAACAGGATCTCACGCGCGCGGCGGTCGCCCACCATGATCGGCAGCCACTGCGTCGCGCCGGCAGCTGCTACGCTGCCACGAGCAGCGCCTACCTGGCGGATATGGATGTGATCGGCTGCAATCGCCAGATCGCACGAGATATTCAGCTCATTTCCGCCGCCAACGACGATGCCATTGAGGCGCGCAACCGTCGGCTTGCCGATATTGCGCAGACGCTCATGCATCTCGATAAAGACGCGCATCCAC
>JANWLI010000069.1 GCA_025450975.1 Candidatus Kapaibacterium sp.
ATTAACCTGCAGCTCTTCGATCTGATGCAGCGGAATATTTACGTTCGCGAACTCACCGAAACCCGTCGTGATACCGTAGATCACTTCGCCGCGTTCGACCCAACCGTCGACAAGCTTGCGCGATGCTTCTACTCGTGCACGCGATTCTTCGGTGAGGGCGAATGATCGTTCTTCGCCTCGGGCCGCGCGGGCTACATCGGTGATCGTAAGAGAGTAACCGTCAATCTTCAGCATTCGCCTGTAAGTGGTCTATAAGTATTTTCGTCCGCTCCGCCCCGAGGGCGCGCACAAGCGGAGTTTCGAGAAATTCTGCGAGTATGATCGCTTCACGGTCGCCGCGTTCGCGGGCCGGATCGCAGTCCGACAAAATATCGTACCGAATAAGATACGAATCTTTTTCCTCCATCGCATCGATCCGGAACGGATAGAGGTGACACGAGATCGGCTTTTCGTAGCCTTCAAGTTCTTTGTTGCGATAGGCTGTCTGTATCGAACACAGCGCCACATCGCCATCCCAATGCACGAAAGCGCACTCATTGCCGCCAATCGTCCGGACGGTAAACTCACCATTAAGCTCGCGGTGCCAGGCGCCGTGCGTCTCAATTGCCTCGCGGCCTTTTTCGGGAATATACTTTTTTACAAGCGGATACACCGCTTCGATGATCGACAGCTCTTCGGGAAGTAACGGCGCACCTTGTCCACCGGGTATGGTGCAGCACGCGCCTTTACATGCGCCAAGGTCGCAGGCAAAACGCTCGCCGGCGATATCCTGCTCGACAAAGAAATGTGTCGTCTCAGGATAGATCGGTAAGGGGAAGTCGATCTTCACGCAAGATTGCCGACCCGCGGCGGGAAGAGACCAACGAGCACACCGCGGACACGCGGAGCATCGGCATTCATTAACTCAAATAATGCGACCGCACTCTTCTTCATCTCGATGCCCGAGCGTGAAAGTCCGAGAAGTGCAGACCCGAAGGACGACATATGCGGCTCATGACCGACGAACATAACGACCTTATGGTCACGGAAGACCTTCTCGACAAGCATCATGGTGTCCATGATATCGGCCGCTGGCACAAGCGCTTCATCTTCTTCAAGCTTAGCTTCGGGAGCAAACTCTTTAATGGCGATCGCTGCCGTTTCTTTCGCACGAATAAGCGTGCTCGAGATAATGATCTCCGGCACCGGATACTTCATTTCCGCGAGCGCTTCCATGACGTCGCGGGTCTTGTCCTTACCTTCGGTGACGAGTCTGCGCTCGGCGTCGGTGCCGCGGGCGCTATAGTCTTCGGCGATTCCGTGACGTAAAAGGTATAAATGCATCATGTGTTTAAAACAACGAAGCGGCAGGAATGGTCCTGCCGCTTCGTATAAAGAGATTATTACTCTCGTTAACTTGGCTGCATGGCAGCTGGTGCCATCACCGTTGAAGGCGCGCCGGCCTTCGGCGTAATGCCCGAGCCTTTAACGATCCAGAATGGCACATTCAGGCATGGACGCTGCGTGAAATACTCCACATTTTCGAAGCGCTTGAGGTAGATCATACGCGCCGGCGTCGACCAAAGGAATGTTACCGGCTGCTCCTCGTGAACGATCTGCTGGAAGCGCTTCATGTACTCGCCACGCTTCGCCTTATCGAATTCGACACGATTCATTTCCAGAAGCTTATCGACTTCTGCGTTCTTAAATGAGAACGTGTTGAATCCTTTATTCGCGGCTTGCGACGAATGGAACTGCTGGAACGGGTCATCCTCGGTTGCATTGCCGCCCGTATTTGATATCGCAGCATCGAACTTGTGGGTACGCGTATTTTCCACGAAGATCGACCATTCGAATGCAGTGATATCTGCTTTAATACCGACCTTCTTCAGCTGCTCGGAGATCACCAGCGTTGCCTGCTTCATCGTTTCATTACCACTGATATTCATGAAGGTGAATTCGAAAGGCGTTTTCTTGCCGTTGATCACTTTGTCAAGGTATCCGTCGCCGTCGGAATCGGTCCAGCCTGCTTCGGCTAAGAGTGCCTTTGCACGAGCCGGATCGAACTTGGGCCCGGGAAGCGATGCATCGTGCCACGGGTTGGTAAAGTTGATCGCTGCATTAAGCGGGCGCGCAATGCCTTTAATGATCTCCTTAATGATCAGGTCGCGATCGATCAAATGCCCCATGGCCCAGCGGACCTTCTTGTCGGAAAAGATCGGATGATCGTTATTCCACTGCAACATCGACTTTGCATTGTAGTAGACCGTATCCTTCTTAATATACGGCTGCTTCATCGTATCGATACTCATAAAGACCGGACCGGAAATATTATCGATCAGGTCGATATCTTTTGCTTTGATCGCCGTAGCGGCAGCATTATAATCCGTGATCGTCTTGAGGATAATACGCTCCGGATATGCCTCGGACCATGGAATCTCCTTGCCCCAGTAGTTCGGATTGAGCTTCAGCGAAATATGCTGGTTCGTTTTCCATTCCTCGAAGAGGTACGCACCGGAACCGACAAGGTACTTCGGATCACGAGCATGCTCACCGGATGCGAACCACGCTGCCTGTTTCTGAAACACGTCCTTATTCTTGGGCTTTCCCGATTTAATCTCCGACCAATCCATCTGGTCGGTCAGGTTCTCCGGATCGAAGATATGCTTCGGCAGGATCTTCACGTAGCCGCCACTGAGCACATATTCGTTCTGAAAGTATGGTTCTTTCATGTGGAAAGCGATCTTCATCTTATCGCCGCCGACAAAGGAAATGCTATCGAGCGGATTCAGATAATTTTTGAGTGACGAGGTCTCCACCTGAAACGGATTCATCGTCGTCTTAAACGTAAAGACCACATCGTCCCCGGTGATGGGCTTGCCGTCGCTAAAGCGTGCGTTGGGCTTCAGCGTGTATGTATAGGTCAAATGATCCGCGCTGATCTCCGGAAGACTTGCCATTCCTTCGACAAGCTCATTGGTGTGCGAATTCGTACCATTGAGCGGCTCCCAGATGAAGGCAGCTACGTACTGTGCCGTCACGTCATGGTTGAGGCCGGGAATAATATTGGTCGCATCGGCGAGCTGCCACCACACAACCTGGTTCTTGGTCGACAGACCGTATTCATTACCCGGCGACGAGGCATCCTTGCCGCCACAGCTCATGAGAAAAAAACAGGTAAAGAGCACTGCAAAAATTTTCATAGAAGTGTTCCGAGCGGATTACATATTTTGTTTAATCGTTGACGGTCTGTTCGCAATAGGCTGCGCACCTGAACCGCGTACGATCCAGTATTGCGGACTAAAGCCCGGGCGCTGGCGGAACCACTCAACATTATCAAAGCGGTCCACGCGTGCAAGCAGCAACGGTGTTGCCCAGAGGAACGACACGGGCTGCTCTTCGTGAATGATCTCCTGCAGGCGCCCCATATTCTGTTTCCGTTTTGCCGGATCAAACTCTGTACGAGTTGAGGCAAGCAAGGCATCGGCCTCGGCATTAATAAACGAATGCCAGTTCGAACCTTTATTTTTTGCCTGTGACGAATGCCAGGTCTGATACAGATCGTTCGTTGCTCCTGCATTTCCGCCAAGCGAACTGTAGCACGCATCGAAATTATGACTATGCAGATTTTCCAGAAAGACGGACCATTCAAGCGAGATGACCTCTGCTTTAATCCCTGCCTTGCGGAATTGCTCGGAGACGATCAGCAGAACCTGCTTGCGCACTTCATTGCCGGCGTTCGTCGAAAAGGTAAACTCGAACGGTGTTTTCTTACCGTTGATCGTTTTGTCGAGTACACCATTACCGTCTGAGTCCGTCCATCCGGCTTCGGCGAGCAACTGCTTCGCCTTCTCAGGGTTAAATTCTATATCCGGAAGATTTGGATTATGATCGGGCTGCGTGAAGATGATCGGGCTTTGCACCGGACGCGCCAATCCTTTTAAGACTTGTTCGATGATCTCCTGCTTATTAATAAGATGTCCGAGTGCCAGGCGTACGTTCTTATCCTGGAAGACCGGTCGTTTTTTATTCCAGGCGAGGTACGCATACTGATTCACGTAAACCGTATCGCGCTTGATGAACGGCTGTTTTGTAGAGTCAATGGTCAGGAATAGCGGCGGCGGCACCTGATCCATAATATCAAGGTCTTTCGCTTTGAGTGCGGTGACCGCAGCATTCGGATCGTTGATCGTCTTATAAATGATCTCGTCAAGGTACGCTTCACCCCATCCTTCATCCTTTGCCCAATAATTGGGGTTCTTCTTCAGGGTAATGCGGTCAAACGTGATCCACTCCTTGAAGAGGTATGGCCCGCTTCCGACAACGTACTTCGGATCACGCGTCACCTCTTTCGACGTAAGCCAGTCTGCAAACTCCTTAAAGACCGGATTGCTTGCTTCGGACTTCAGTCCGGGCCACGTCATCTGATCGGTCAGCCCCTTTGGATCAAAAATATGCTTCGGCAGGATCGGCACATACCCGGTTGCAAGCACACGATCCATCATGAAGTATGGGGTATTGACACGGAAGGCAACTTTCATCTTATCGCCGCCAACCAGATATACACTATCAAGGGCGCTGATATAGTTACGTAACGAGGTGGCATCGATCAGTGCCGGATTCATGACGGTCTTGAAGCTGAAGATCGCGTCTTCGCCGGTGATCGGTTTTCCATCGGACCACTTCGCCTTTGGATTCATCGTAAACGTATACGTTAGGTGATCTTCCGAAATCTCCGGCAAGCTCGCCATCCACGGGATCGACTCGAGCGTACGCGCATCGACGCTATTGAGCGGCTCCCAGATCAATTGATACACGTACGGTGCACTCGCATCATGGGAGATATAGGGGATCAGCGTCGTCACGTCTGAGAGCTGCCACCAAACGAAGTTGTTCTTTGTCGAAAGGCCGTATTGGTTGGTTGCCGAAGAAGAGCTTTCCTTCCCTCCGCACCCTGCGAGAAATACCGCATAGGCCAACATGCATACTGTGAGAATCTTTTTCATACGAGTAGAGAAAAAATCTATTAATTAAAACATTGATGCAGCCTGCTTCTGGACGCCGGATCCTCGTGGGATCCAGTACCTGACCTCGAAGCACGGACGCTGACGATAGAACGCAACGTTGTCAAAGCGGTCAAGCATACCGATATACAGCGGACCGGCAAAAAGGAATGTCACCGGCTGCTCTTCGGCAAAGATCTCCTGCATACGCTTAGACATTTGCAAGCGTGTTGGCTTGTCAAATTCCGTACGGTAATCCGCTAATAATTTGTCCAACTCTTCATTCTTAAATGAGCAATAATTCGAGCCCTTATTGCGCGATTGGGAAGAATGCCACAATTGATAAATGTCATCCTCCGTCGCATTGCCGCTCCATGCACCATAGCAGGCGTCAAAATTATGCGACTTCGTATTTTCCAGATACACCGACCACTCCAAGGCAGTCACTTCTGCGGTAATCCCTGCCTTACGCAACCGCTCGGCAATAACGAGCAGCACTTGCTTGCGAACTTCATTACCGGCATTGACCTGGAAGGTAAACTTAAATGGCGTCCTCGCCCCATTAAGCACTTTGTCTAAGATGCCATCGCCATCGGAATCGGTCCAGCCGGCTTCGGTTAGGAGGGCTTTTGCTGCTTCGGTGTTGAAGGCAAGTTGTTTAACTGTCGAATCGTAGTTCGGCTGCGTAAACATGATCGGCCCATCGTTGGGACGCGTCAAGTTCTTCATGATCGATTGCAGGATCTCATTGCGATCGATGAGCATCGTCAACGCCTTACGAACGCGCTTATCACTAAAGAGCGGTCGCGCATTGTTCCAGCCGATAAACGTGTATGCATTGTAAAAGACCTGCTGCTTATGGATAAACGGCTGTTTTGTTGTGTCAAGCAGACTAAACTGATCCGGCTTGAGCGCGTCGATCAGATCGATGTCTTTACCTTTCAGTGCAGTCAGCGCCGAGTTCTGGTCGTTGATCGTCTTGAAGATGATCTCTTCGGGATATGCTTCCTGCAACTTCACCCCTTTCGCCCAATAGTTTGGATTGAGCTTGATCGTAATATGGCTGAACGTCTCCCACTCCTTGAAGGTGTAGGGTCCGCTGCCGATCTGGAATTTCGGATCGCGGCCAAGCTCGGGCTTCTCAAACCAGGTTGCAAACTCCTGCACTGCAGCGTTCGACGTGTTCAGATCGTGCAGATCTGGCCAGGAGATCTTATCGGTTAAACTCTCCGGATCCTGAATATGCTTGGGGATCAGCGGAACATAGCCGCCTGCAAGCACTGAATGTGCATCGTAGTAAGGCTTCGAGAGATGGAAGGCGACTGTCG
>JANWLI010000070.1 GCA_025450975.1 Candidatus Kapaibacterium sp.
AACTGGCTGATGTACGTCTTTATGGCGCTTGGCGTGTTTATCCTGCGCCGCCGGAATCCTGATGCTGTGCGGCCGTTCAAGACTCCGGGATATCCGGTTGTGCCATTGATCTTTATTCTGTTCGCAACGACGTACGTCGTTCTTACACTCGTGCTCGATATTCAGGCATATAATGCCGGCGAGCGGCCGATCCTGCAAAGTGTAACAGGGTTGGTGCTGGTGCTTGCGGGATTACCTTTTTACTATTTCTGGAAGTATAAACGTGCAACAAGTTGATCTTCTTGCTATCGGCTCACATCCTGACGATGTAGAGCTTGGCGCAGCAGGTACAATGCTGCTTGCAAAGAAACTCGGGAAACGCACGGCGATCGTTGATCTGACTCGTGGCGAACTCTCGACGCGCGGCACACTCGAAACTCGAGAGCGGGAAACACGAGCTGCGTCGGCCATCCTCCAACTGGATGCGCGTCATAACCTCGGACTTCCTGATGGGAATGTCGAAGTTTCTCAAGAGAACATGCTTGCCTTGGTCAAGTACATCCGCTTGCTGCGCCCCTCGGTCATGCTAACCCCATCTTCGAACGAGCGCCATCCGGATCATGAAGACGGATCCCGGCTGGCTCGACGCGCTGCGTATTATGCGGGGCTGGCAAAGATCGCGACGACAGACGATGACGGTAAACCGCAAGAGCGTCATCGGCCGCTGATGGTACTTGAGTATATGCAGACCTATGCATTCGAGCCGAAGATCATCGTAGATGTCACTGATGTCTTCGAAGATCGTATGCGTGCTGTTGGAGCATATGCCACGCAGTTTGGACGCTCTCAAACAGGCGAGGAGATCCCTTCAAAAGAGCCACAGACCTTCCTTACGCAGTCAGGATATTTTGAATGGATTGAAGCCAGAGCCCGGACGTACGGGATGATGATCGGCGTCAAGTACGGCGAGCCATTTGCTTCGAAGGAACCAGTTGGCGTCCGGGACTTTTTTACACTGGTAACGCGCACCGTTTCGTAATTGCTGCTGAAACACATTGTGAAGATCCCCTCGACGCTATCCAGTCGACTATTACTCTTTGCACCGGTACTTTTATTACTGGCTCTTGTTGCGTGCTCAGCACCGCCGGTGCTTGATGAAGAACTCAATTGTTACGTGCCGATCGATTCCTGCAAGCCACGATCATTCGATAAAGTACTTATTGATACTGGGTTCATCGCTCCTGATGGCTATCGATATTCGATCGAACTGCTCCCATCAACCGTTAATAGCGATGCGAATGACCACGCGATAAGTTTTTATACACAAGGCGCAGAGCGAGTCGCATTAGTAACGACCGACAAAGGACATCTTGGCGTTCAGCAGGTTTCGGTCTTTAATTCTCCGGGCTATCTGCCTGCCGAGGAATTGGGCACGCTTCGAGTGACTAACGATAAAGGGGCCGTAGGCACGGCAACGTACTCTCCGGCCGATAAGAAATTGTACTATACGGCACGGGGGACGACCTCCGATCCAAGTGACTATGATGTCTATCAGGGCTCACTTGGACAGGCAGACCCTTCGCTCTGGGCGGGAGAGAAGATCGGGGCGATTCATCTCGAAAATGTTTTTGATGCTCAGCCGGCGATTTCTCCTGATGGGAAGCGAATGTACTTTGCGAGTGAGCGTTTAGGGGCTACAGGTGGAGTTGATCTTTGGATGTCTTCTCGCAGCTCAGCTTCAGGGCAGTGGTCTGCTCCGCAGCCGTTGCCTACGATCAACACACTTTGTAATGAGCTCTCACCATCGGTGTCTTACGATGGCAGGTGGCTGTATTTTGCTTCGAATGGTCATCCATCCGTTGGTGGGTACGATATTTTGCGTGCTCGGCTTGATCAGGGTGGGCTTCCGGGAGCCACTGAAAATATAGGCAAAAAAGTAAATACGGCGTATGATGAGCTTTTTCCGCTGCAGTCATCGGATTCGCTGCTCTATTACTCCAGTGACCAGCCAGCTCCGTACGAACGGCGCAATCTCTATGTGATGCGCCGCGCCAGAACTTCTGTCACAATAGCGACCCGTACCGAGAGGGAAGTTGAGCCCGAGCAACCGACACAACCTGTGCAACCAGGAAATCCGAATGTCCGACTCGAAGGCAATGTAGTCGTTGCTGGTGATACGGGCAATGTCGATGCGGAGGTTTTTTGGCGCGATCCGCAGAAAGATGTTGAGCTTGGACGCAAACCAACCGATACGGAAGGTAATTATACGATAGACGTACCACGTGGGAAAGACTACGATGTCGGCGCCGAATCGAAAGATAAGTTTTACGATGTTCGGAGAGTCGATACAAGAAATACTAAGGATTCCGTCATCAAGGTACCGACACTTGTTATTGGTGATACGCTCGTCCTACGGCTCAATTTTCCGTTCGACAACTACACAATGCCGTACGATTTTACCGTAGGCGATAATGGTGAGCAGACACCGGTGCGCTGGCAGACGCATATCGACCTAATCGCCCGCTCGATCAAGCAAGATATTGGCGGCCTCAAGCACGTCGTCCTCTTCGGACATACCGATACCGTCGGAACGGTTGAGTATAACGACAAGCTAGCTCATGAACGAGCGAGTTTTGTGAAGACAGAGCTTATAAAGCGTGGTATAACTGCTGCCCTGATTAGAGTAGATCATCGCGGCGAGTTGCATCCGCTGCGCAAACGCGAAGAGGAATCGCTCGAAACCTATCATTTACGCCTGCGACGTGTTGAGATCATAAAAGTACTGAAATGAGACACACTGTTCTTCTCATCGTTGTCCTACTTATCGGCTGCTCGCTTACCGGTTGCATTACCCGTACCGAACTTGACGCCTACACGATCACGATGCGCGATACGACGTACCGTAGTGCTATACGAAACGCCCCAGGGCCGGATGGAGAGCACGGCGTGATCTATCCATCTAATCGGGAGACGCATGTTACTCGTGAGACCCTGTCGTATGATTCGACCCATGAGCGAAACTACCCGGCATTCCTTCGGTATGGCGGCTTAGAGTTTGCAGGGTTCATAACCGGCGCTCACGGGCCCGGCTATGGCCCAGGCTTGCTGGGTGTCTACTCACTGCTTGATTCCTTTCGCGTCAATAATCTGTTTCTCCAGCCGGAGTCAAATCTCTTCCAGGGGCATCTCATACGCATTTTGCCTGTCGAGTACCGACTACGTTGGTTTGACGATTCCCCGGACTGGACGATCGGCTGGAATGCGTATGAGCGCATTGCGCAGAATCATGACCAAGAGAAAAATCTGAGCAGTACCTTCGCAAACGTGTATGTCAGGAAGCGGTACTGGCTGCGGGACGAAAAGCCGTATGTGATCGCTGCTCCATATGTTGGCTTGAGTTTGGTCCCCTCTGCATATCTTAATCTTGGGGGCGAACTGATCTTTGGCTCGTATGGTGGTTTTAACTTGCGTGGATATCTGGGGCTCGCGAGCGGGTTTACCTGGAAGGCATTCTCGAATAAACCGGCACAGACGATCATTACACCGTATGTCGGTTTAGGAGTAAGTGCCCTTGATTTTATCAACACGGTCGATGAGCTGTTTGTCGAATGGAAGGATCATAACCATTCGGCGATCGAGGTCAGCGTACTTGATGCAGACCTTATTTATGCGACTGCTGACTATCCCAATCTCTTTGATACAGCATCGGTACCAATACCAGTAACAGGCACTTCGCTGCAGTTCGCGACGAGTCATTTCCCCCTATCGATATTAAACGGAAAATTTTGGGTAGGGACGACATTATTCAAATTATTTGCACTTGGGTATAATCAGTTCACATTCAGTGTGTTGCCACTACGTTTCGGTTACCGTGAGTACCTAATTGCCGAAGACCTGACATTCGAGCCCTTTATCGAGGCGAACTACTACCCGTCACAATACGCAAATCTAGGAATGCGTCTACGGCTCAACACCTTCAAAGACATGACTGTTGGACTCATCGCAGGATTTGCTACCGGGTCGACAGGAGCTTTTGTACCGAAGATTTTCTATACGAAGGGAAGCCCGCTTTCTTCGGATCTAAGTTCTTTCTATTTTGGAGTCTCATTCGGACTCAAGGATCGGATGTATACACCGGAAGCAATCCGGGCAATGAATGCTAAGTAATTGTAAGCTATATCTCTTTTTCTTGCTTGCCATATCAACAGGCTGCGATCCGACGCGCTTTAGCGTGCTCTCCGATCGCGACATCGACTGCCGTATCTACTCAGACTATCGGCTTGTTGATAAGCAGCCCTCCGGCTTTACGCTTTCTCCCGGCGCCTGCGTTTCTACGTATTACCTTTGGGCAACGCAGTACCGGGCAACCTATCGGCTTACGGTTGAAGATGGTGAGGGTGTTGTGATCATGCTACGACCGATCGTTGAAGAGCAGGTCCTCGATTCCGGGATCGTCCTGACGATTGGAAAGAATGGCTATCGCCTGGTGAATAAAGACACCGTACTCGCAACTGGGACGCATCCACGGCTTACACAGGGCAAACCTGAGCTCTTCCGGGCCTATAGTGACGAGGGGTACTTAGAACTGACGCTTGGCTGCGATACGCTCTATCGGGGCCTTACCAAGCACATCGAAGGCGACGATATTATCTTCTCCACACTTCCACAAAGCAGGGTCAATGTGTTTGCGCCAAGCTGGAAGGATCTGGAATTGGACCTGTACGTACGACGGGACCGCGTAGAAACAGAGTAAAACAATAATGCCTGTTCACCGGACGGGAACAGGCATTACTTGCTTTTAGCTAGAACAATTATTTCGCTACAGCATCCTTCAGTGCCTTACCGGCAGAGAAGCGGGGCACTTTGCGTGCTGCGATCTTGATCGCTGCGCCGGTTTGTGGGTTACGACCGGTACGTGCATTGCGCTTGGAGACTTTGAATGTGCCAAAGCCTACGAGAGCAACGGTACCGCCCTTTTTCAGGGTTTTCGTGACGGTTTCAACGATCGCACCGAGTGCACGGTCGGAATCAGCCTTCGAAAGACCGCTCGCTTTCGCGACGGCATCAATGAGTTCTGCTTTATTCATACAGAGTAGTGGCGAAAAATGATATGATTGGTTAATGAGTAAATAACTCTTTCTTTCGTACTGACTAACCCACGCACTCAAGAAAGAGTATGACTACGATCTTCTGATGACCTCACAATAATTCATGTGTCACCTCTGCAAGCCCCGTCCGAAGGCGGCTCCTACAGGTATCGAGTTGTACAAAGATAATCAAAACTTTCGCCGTTTCAAAGAAATATTTTTCTTTTATTAAAAACGCCATTCCGCTACAAGCCTTGCTTCTACTTGTGTTCCGAAGGTAGTGGCATTATTGGTCACGTTCGTCGTGGAGATAAAACTATACCACACCGAACCATAGAGCCGTGCGCCACGCAGTTTGGCGTGGTCTAAAATGACGTTGACGAGCGGCCCGATGCGTGATGAATGCTCATCTTCTCTGAGGGTAAGAATGGTAGTATTCGTACGTGCAGATCGACGAGAAAGAAAAAAACCGCGCGCGCCGAGGCGCACCAGGAGCGGAGCAGAGGCAGACCCAAAGGTAGTCTGCAGCATTGACTCGAGAAGCAACTCGCTTGTCTCGAGCAGGGGTCGTTCGCTGAATGCGCCAGCGTTGTAGGTCCCTCGTTCGGAGACGCGGTACTCGCCACGAAAGGCAAGCCCCCAGGGAGAGAGTATTCCTGATGGTCTGGCCAAGACAACAAAAAAGCTGTCAGCAGCGGATAGGCCACGAATGGTAAAGTCGTTTGTCGTCAGAGAAGTCGGCAGAATAAAATCGTACTCGGTATAATTTGCAAATACTTCTCCCGAAATCGTATTGCGCACATTATCGGAAGAGAACCGAACTGCATTTGATAAGGCGATCTTTTGCGTCCGGTTATTCTGCGCACTCCGGTCACTCTTGATGTACACCAGGTGTCCCTGAGCGGCCTTCAACTCGGTCTGGAAATTTAGCTGCGGGGTGAACTGGTGCTCATACCGAAGGATACTGTAGAGATACTGCTCGTCACGATCGTCGACATTTTCTTCCGAGGGAGTATCGAAGCGATAGATGCGGGCATTGAATTCGGCGTTAATGCGATCTGCATCGCTCAGTTCGGTCGTTAACCGAATTGTCGCTACTGTCGACTGCGTTTCAAAACTTGTTGCATTCAAGGCATCGGACACCTTTTTCGAAAGCACGGTACTGAGTCCCTGCGCATCCTCAAGGAGCAGCGTGTTGTCTTCGGCCCGCTCTTCATAACGGAGCTCGCCGGAAAGCATGCCACCGGCGAAGATATAGTCAAGTCCCGCTTTAACTGTGGAAGCAGTGATCGACGATGATGATGGAGCCAGGAATGTCGTCCCGGTCAGGAATTGTGCACTTAGGGCGCTCAGATCGACATCAGGAGTTCGACGGGTGATCGTACGCGGCGCAATATCGAGCGATACTGACGCATTGAGCCGATCGCTGATAATTGGGTAAAAGAAATCATCATGAAGGGTCA
>JANWLI010000071.1 GCA_025450975.1 Candidatus Kapaibacterium sp.
ATCGCGCCGGATTCGTAGAGCGAATTCTCATTGAAGTAAATATCGTGATGGACGCCAAGCCGATCAAGCGTCTTCTTAATGCTCGCGAAGTTATGCGTCTCGCCGTACTTCTGGAAGAAGAGCATATCGGCATCGCGCTTGCTGTCGCCATGCTCTTTGACGATATCTTTCGCAATATAGACGATCTCGAGTCCATGGTATCCGTTTTCCGGAAGCTCGACCTTATCACCTAGCTCTTGCAGGTAACGCACCTGAACCGACGCCGCCAGATTCGGCATCTGGTTGCCGGCATTATTGAAGTAGTACTCGCGGGTGACCGTATAGCCTACCCACTCAAGAAGATTTGAGACTGCTGCGCCGAGACAGACCTGACGTCCGTGACCAGCGTGCAGATTACCCGTCGGGTTCGCGCTTACCCATTCAAGGTTGACCGTCTGCTGATTATACTTTGTCGTTTTTCCAAAGTTCGCACCATCGGCGAGAATATCGGCAAGCACCTGCTGATAGAATGCGTTCGTATAACGGATATTGATAAATCCGGGCCCGGCGATCTCAAGCCCGGAGACGAACGACTTCTCGTACGTTAAATTCGTAATAATATCGGTTGCGACTGCGCGCGGCGATTTCTTCAGCTCTTTTGCGAGCTGCATTGCTATGTTTGTCGAGAGGTCGCCATGATCGGGATTCTGGGGAATTTCGACTTCGATCGCACCGGTGAAATCCGGAAACATCTTTCTGACTGCGTTGTCTAAGATCGTCCGGTAGTAGTTTTCCATCTAAAGTTGCTAACGTTCTCCTTAAAAATTCGAGAATCTACAACGCCAAACCTTTGCGTTACGCTCCGTATGCCCGAAAACCGTAACTTTGCAGAATGTCAACACTTTACCTGACCGGATCATCGGGCGGTTTGGGGCGGGTTATCCGCGCCCATTACCTCGATCGCGGCTGGAATGTCGTTGGCCTGGACCGTCACACAGATGCCTTTGAGCACCCAAACTACGCCTTTTTCCCGTTTGAGAGCTTCCAGGAGGAGTCCGTAGCCTCGGCATTTGCAGCCGGAGCTGCCCCCTTCGGTGCTCCGAGAGCTGTGATCGCCACGATCGGCGGGATCAAGCCCTGGGCCCCTGTCGAAGAAGTTGATATTAATGACTTCGAGTTTGTGTTGAATCTGAATCTGCTTTCGGCGTTTCTGGCTTCGAAGCATGCAGTACGACTGATGAAGCCGCTCGGTGTTGGTTCTATTATCACCGTCGGCGCAGAAACGGCACTCCGGCCGGAACCTCGCAAGACGTCGTACGTAGCGGCTAAGGCTGGCGTGATCGCATTCACCGAAACGCTGGCATTGGAGACGAAGGAATACGGCATTAACGCTAACTGCATCGTGCCGACCGTCATTCATACGAAGGCGAACGAAGAATGGGGGGCACCGGAGGAGATCAAACGATGGACAGCACCGGAAGACATCGCTTCCCTCTGCTTCCATTTAACAAGCGATGCCGGACGCGCGATCAATGGCGCCATCATTCGCATTCCAAATCAACTATAAGTTTATGACATTAAAAGACCAGATCACTAACGACCTCACGGCTGCAATGAAAGCCGGCGAGAAGATCAAGACGGAAACGCTACGCAGCATCCGCGCAGGCATCCTCGAATTTGAAAAGTCAGGATCCGACCGCGCAATGACGCCCGAAGACGAGATGAAGATACTTCTCACTGCCTCGAAGAAGCGCAAGGAAGCGATCGAGATGTTCGAGAACAACAATCGTCAGGAGCTTGCCGATAAAGAGAAGGCTGAGCTGGAAGTCATCTCCGCATACCTGCCGAAGCAGATGTCGCGCGAAGAGATCGAAAAGCGCGCGGCTGAAGTGATCGCCGAAGTTGGCGCCGCAGGACCGGGTGACATCAACAAGGTCATCCCCGTTCTCATGAAGGAGATGAAAGGCAAAGCAGACGGCAAACTTGTGCAGGAAATTGTAAAAGCAAAACTCGCTGGCGTATGATCTACGATATCATTATAGCAGTACTGATCCTCATAGCCGTCTGGAAAGGCTGGGGCAAGGGCGCGATCAAGCAGATCATTTCGCTCGGCATTATCATTGCCGCTGCACTGTTGGCGAGCGCTCTCGGAACGCCGATCGGCAAAGCCCTCGGCATTGGCCAGCGGTATCTGCAGCCGATCTTCGGATTCTTCATCTTATTTGCCGTGCTCTACATCGTCGGTCAGTTCGTTGCGCGTCTCATTAAGCCGAAAGTCGGCGTGAGCGCAGCGATCAATAACTTTATCGGCGCTGCAGTCTCCGGGCTTAAGATGATCTTCATCATTGGCATCGTCGCTGCATTCCTGCGCATGTTCGGATTTCCGCATGAGGATGATGTGAAGGATACTGTTCTCTATCCGTTCACGATGAAAACTTCGGCACTCATCGTTTCTCAGGTGCGAGACCTTGTCTCCAACCTCGAATCGAGCGACGAGTACGAAGAAATGGGACCCATCGATACGACCGCTCCCCCGCAGAATTAACCATGATCGAAGAAGCATCCGCCGAGTATAGTTTTATCTGGGACGATCAGGCCCGCGCACACTATTACGCAAGCATTCCAAAAGCATTTCGTACGGCGAGCCAAAAGCTCGACCTGGCCGAGATCGTCGCATCGCATATAACCCTGGCGAACACCGTCGTCGGCAAGTATGCCGTGATCGACGAAGTTGTGCCATCGATGGACATATCCGTTATCACGACTTCGCATGCGGAGGTTGAGGAGCTACGCGCATTTGTCGGCACGAACGAGCACCCGTCGTTCGGTGGCATTCGTGACATTCGTAATCTCCTGCACAAGATCGAGATCGAAGGCAGCACGATCTACGAAGACGAGGGCCTTCCCCTCCTCGACACATTCCGCGGCATGCGTCTGCTTCGCGACTTCTTCGCCAAGCGTTCGCGCCAGACACCGACGCTCTGGAAAACGGCCGTTCACTTGTTCGACGATCGTATGCTGGAGATGGCGCTCGATTCCATCTTCGAGGCGAACGGCACCATCAAAGACACGGCGAGCCCTGAGCTTCGCACCATCCGTCGCGAGATCATCGCAACCGGCGAACGCCTGCGGACAAAACTTGCTGCGCTCATGAAGCGCTACAGTGACGATGCCTGGTTGCAGGAAGAACTGATCACGCAGCGCGAAGGACGTTTCTTTGTTCCGGTGAAAGCCGAACATAAACGGCATGTTGCCGGCATGATCCATTCGGCTTCGCAGACCGGACAGACGATCTATATCGAGCCTGCCGAGACCATCGATCTTAATAACGAACTTCGCTCACTGGAGTTTGACGAGCGCCGCGAGATCGATCGCATCCTGCGCAACATCACCGATCGTATGCGCGAGGCAGTGCCGAAGCTTTTCCATTCGCTCAAAGCCGCGGCGCATCTCGATGCAGTCTACGCGAAGTGCCGGTATGCGATCAAGATCACTTCAGCGACGCCAAACGTAAAGAGTTTTAAGAAGCCGCAGGAAGTCGAGCTTTCGATTAAATCTGCCCGCCATCCCTTCCTGATCGAAAAACTTGGACTGCAAAACACGGTCCCCTTCGATCTCGATATGGACTTCGAGCGTCGTACACTCATCCTCACCGGCCCGAATGCTGGCGGTAAGACCGTGCTCTTGAAGTCGATCGGCATTCTCACGCTCATGGCGCAGAGCGGACTTCCCATCCCTGCACTTCCGGAAGCCGTCATTCCTGTGATGGAGCATATTGGCGTCGATATAGGCGATGCACAGTCTATTGCCGACGATCTCAGCACGTTCAGCTCGCATATCAACTCGCTCAAGCGAATCCTCGAAGAAACGAACGAGTACAGCCTGATCCTACTCGATGAGATAGGCAGCGGCACTGCGCCTGAAGAAGGTGGCGCACTAGCAGAAGCAATTCTCGAACATCTGACGAAGCAAGGCTGCATCACCATCGCAACGACGCACTACGGACGTCTCGCAGCATTTGCCGAAACAGAAAAAGGCGCCTATAATGGCTCGATGGAGTTCAACGAGAAAGATCTGCAGCCGACGTATCGCTTCCGCTCCGATGTTCCCGGCTCATCGCATGCATTCGATATTGCCGAGCGATATAAATTTCCCAGCCGCATCACTGCGCATGCACGTGAGCTAGTTGGTGCAAAAACTTCTCGGCTTGACGAACTGATCACCTCGCTCAATGCGAAAGAGCAGGATCTTGTCGAGAAGCGCATGACGATCGACAAAGAACTTGGCAAGTCGCGCATCGAACGGATGGAGTACGAGCGCAAAGCCACAGAGCTAACGCTGCAGAAGAAGAAACTACTAGGCGATGCTTCGCTTGAAGCCGACCGCTTGCTTGCCGATGCCAATCTCTATATCGAGCGTGCCGTTCGCGAAGCCCGCGAAGCAGCAAAGGCAGAGGCCACACAGCAACCAAAAGAGGAAAAGAAAGAAAGCCTCGCAACATTGCGCGCCAAGCAGCGCAAAGAACTTGACGAGCTGACCGAGCGCGTCGATCAGCATAAGGTCGAGTCGCAGAGGGCGCCGGTTCGCGAAGAACTTAAGCTTGAAGTTGGCGCAAAAGTGAAGCTGGTTACGAGCCCCGGGCAAGTCGGCGAAGTTGTTAAGCTCAAAGATAAAGACGCAGAAGTCGTCTTTGGCTCAATGACGATGAAGGTGAAAGCTGACAAGCTTGAAGTTGTCTCTAATGCTGATGCTCGCAAAGAAGAGCGCGTTCAGGCACGGTTTGGCGGCTACTTCGAAGATACCATCGAGCAGCGCATCGATCTTCGCGGCCTTTATGGCGACGAAGGTGTCATGAAAGTTGAGAAGTACATCGCCGATGCTGCTGCGAAGAATCTCGAACATGTCGAGATCATCCACGGCCACGGCACCGGAGCGCTTGGGCGGCGTATTCAGGATTCGCTGAAGGCGAATCCCTTCGTGCGCTCGTTCAGTTATGGCGAACCGGCCGAGGGCGGCGCAGGAGTTACGATCGTAGAGTTGAAATAATGAGCTTTAAGAATATTCTCATCGCCAACAGGTCGGAGATCGCCCGGCGCGTCGTTCGCTCAGCCGAAGAATGCGGCTATCGTACGATCGCCATCTGCTCCCCTCACGACACCGCTGCCCTCTATGCACGTGAGGCAACGGAATGCCATCCGTTAAGCGGCAACTCACCCAAGGAGTCCTATCTGGACATCGAC
>JANWLI010000072.1 GCA_025450975.1 Candidatus Kapaibacterium sp.
CCTCGCCGAAGGGACGAACGAACTCTCTGCAGAGCTTGGCCGGGCAGTTGCCGCTGCAGATACAGTTAACGCCACGCGGCTGCAGGCACAGATCGATGCGAACATGAAGCGACTCGACGAAATGGATAAGAAGACCTACGAGCGCCAGCTCGAACAGGCCAAGCTTATCATCGTCGTTCCGGAAGGTGCCGGTGAGATCGTCTGGGAGGATCAGGGCGACGAACCGCTGAACAACGCCGTACTTTTTTTCTGGAATCTCTCGCTGCGATAGACGAAGAAGTCGATCGGCGGCGCATGGAGTGGCCAATCTTAAGTTGGCTCACAAAGGGAGAGCGCACGCGGCGAGAGGATGAAGCTGTAACCAAGCTCGATCTCGATGATGAAACCGAGTTCGATCCGCTGCTGCATTGCGGCCACCGCTACGCCGAGCAGGTGATCCCTATCGAAGAGGTCGACAAGTTCTTTGCATGGACACTTACAAAGAGCGACGACACACCACATTCGCAGGGCGATCCGATCAAGTATCTGCAGCTCATCCGTGAGCATACGTCGCTCGAACTCATCGAAGCCTACGCAATGCGCCGCACGCTGACCTACATCATGGCCGAAGAAACCGGCGAAGACGAATGAACTTTACCTGTACAAAGTCATCGCGCGACGGCATCTATCATGTGCGCATCTACTCGGTGCCGCGCCTCGATCTGCAGAACCTCGTCACAGGCGAGCGCCCCGGATCGCTGGCGCGGCACTGGCGCTACATCCGCCGGGAAAATACTGCAGTCCCGTTTACGAAGTTTGACGAGGCGCTGGTTACTGTTGGCACGCAGCGTACGGCCATCGATGGCGAACTCCTCCTGGGCACGCCGCAAAACGACACGCTTAAGATCACACTCGGAGCCGATCCCGTCTTCTTTCCGCTCGTCGCAGAGATGCGCGACCCGGAACGTGAAGTATGGGTCGAGATCGTACTCGAGCAGAAGGTCGTCGATGCGCCCACCTTGCGTGCACATGAAATGTTCTGGCCGCGGAAAAAACGCATGTGGTTCTGGGGCAAGCTGCTTCGTCACGACTCGCGCGGCACGGTCGGATTTCAGGAGCTGCAGTCCGAAGGCGAAGACGAACTCGTACGCACGCGTAAAGGCGCAAAACACAAAGGGAAGCTCGACCTGGCATTCGTGCACTGGCTCAACGTTAAATGCTCCGAAGATGCGAAGCCATTCCTGCTCGCCTATCGCCAGCAGTTCGTCGGCCTCATCGATGGCAGATTCAAGATCTCCGATTTCCTCTATAAGCTTGTCGAGTGGATCTCGCCGACGGACCGTTTCTTTGTCGCCGACGATCGTCTTGTTACGAAGGACGTGCATGTCGATGGGGCGGAGTCCATCTCAAGGTGCAATTTCAGGCTCTCGCATACCTTCAAAGGCGATGCGCCGCTCCTGTTCTCGAACCTCCTCTACAACCTCGAAGCGCCGGTCCGCTTCAATAGCGGGTACTTCGGCGTCTTTGCCTATGATACTGCGAAGCCACGCGACATTCCGCAGTACTCGTTCTTCGCATGGAAAGATCTGAAGCAGGCGCTCTTCGAGATCACGCGTGAATTTTTCCTGCGCTTCCAGGTAGAGATCCCGACGCTGGAGGAGAGTGCACCGGACATCGAACACGGTGACAAGCTCACCAACACGACGGCCAACCGCGATCGCCAGCCAGCGGCATGCGCACGGTGGCTCTTTCTTGAAGTCGATTCGAAGACGAAGCGCTGGCACGGAACGACCTTTAACTCTACGATCGAGTATCAACCGGCTGCGCAGTGGATCAAGAAGATCCGCATCGATCAGCCGACTTCAGACAAATTTCTGCCGCTGCCCGATTACGACGAATTCGAATATCCCTACGAAGGCGGCCAGAACGTCAGCTACCGCACGCTCTTCCGTTTCATGGGGCAGTCGTATCAGGGCTTTCCGCAAACGCTTGTCGACGACCCGCGCGGCTGGGAGTTGTGGGTTGTCGGTACGATCACGCCGTTCGCGCAGCCAGTGCGCTCGGTCGAGTTTAAGCAGGACACAACGTCCATCGATTCCGACACCTGGACGGCAGCTCACTTGCGCAACCTCATGGCGCTCTGGGGCGGTACGCGCTCCGTCATCAAATTCGATGCACGGCGTATCGGCATCGAACCATACGGAGCATCGAACGACGATGCGCCGCAGCCGGTCGGCACGTTCGGCATCTATGACTGGGGCGAGTTTCCGCTCCTGCGCCAGCTCGATGCAAACATTGGATTACTTTTTGGTCCTGATCCTATATCCGCGACAGGCGTGGAACGCGGCGAATTCTCGGTCTTCGAGATTGCACGTACACCTGACGGTCATCAGTCAGTGAGCGTGATCCTTCGCGGCCAGTACACGCCGGTCGATTTACCAGAGAAAGAAGTTGCACCACCGCCGCCGCCGGACGATCCGCCGCCATACGATCCACCGAACGTCACGATCACGACAGATCTCACTGGCGTCCTCACCGGCACGGTGCCGCTTGCAGTAACCGTCGTCGATGTCTACGATGTGCTCAACGTGCGGCTCTTCGTGAACGGCGCATTCGTCGCCAATCTGACAAACACACTCGGCACGCTCTGGGAGTACTCGTGGAATACGGCCGCACATCCCGACGGCACCGACTACGTCGTGCAGGTACAGGCGATTAACGATGTAGGGCTCACCTCATACGACATGGCAACAAGCGTGGAGATCAACAATTAATAATGGCACGCCCGAACCAGATACTCTATGAAGTCCGCATCGATGCATCGAGTGGCGAGGCGTCGCTTGTAAAATTACAGGGTGTTACGGGCAAGACCGAGAGCACGCTTGCCAAGCTGCGCCAGAGCATGTCGCGCGGTCTCGAACTCGGCGGTGGACTCGAAGTCGTGCGTGGTATCACCGGAGCGCTCACCGGCATCGGTGGTGCGGCGATCGAATTCGATAAGAACGTCCGTTCGATCGGATCGCTCGGCGTGCAGAACTTTCGCGCGATCGGCGACGAGCTGCTCGTTCTATCGAAGGACATTCCGAAGACGGCCGGCGAGCTGGCGAACGCTACCTATCAGGCCATCTCTTCCGGCATCACATCGGATAAAGTTATTCCGTTTGTCGAGCAGGCGGCGAAGGTTGCCGTTGCCGGGCAGGCAACAACGGCCGAAGCTGTCGATGGCATTACCTCCGTCCTCAATGCCTACAAGCTGAAGACCGAAGAAGCGGCGACCGTCAGCGATCAGTTCTTCGGCGCGATCAATATCGGTAAGACGACCTTCCCGGAAATGAACCGGGCGCTTGCGCAGGCCGTACCGATCAGCGCGTCGGTCGGCGTTGGCTTCGATCAGGTATCGGCTGCGATCGCGCAGATGACGAACCTCGGTGTGCCGACGGCGCAGTCGGCTAACAAGATCGAGCAGGCGCTCGTCGAATTGCAGAAGCCCGGCAAGACCCTCGCCGGTGTGATGGAAGCGGCAGGCGTATCGCTTGACATGCTCAAGGACCCGTCGATCGGCCTCATCGGCGTTCTCGATAAGATCACCGTACAGGCAGCAAAGCAAGGCCTATCGGTTACGCAGGTCTTCAGCTCGATCGAAGCCGGTGGCGCTGCAATGCTCCTCGCCGGTGACAACCTCGAATCGGCACGCGGCACGCTCGATAAGATCCGTGGCGCAGCAGGCTCGACCGATCAGGCATTCAACGTGATGAACGAGTCGCTTGAGTCGCAGATCACGCTCGCACAGAATTTAGTATCGTCGGCATTGTTGCCGGTCGCGCAGACACTGCTCGGCGGATTCCTCACCGGCGTCAAAGCCGCTGGCTCTGCCATCACTTCACTCGGCGGATTCGTCTCAACGCATAAGACGGCCTTCGTCGCACTCGGCGCTGCAGTCGGCATCCTGACACTGGCGATGAACGCAAGCGCCATCAGCGCAGGCATTGCAGGCAAAGCAAAGATCCTCTGGGCAGCAACGACGGGCGGCGTGACAACGGCCATCAAGTTGCTGAACCTAGCGATGGCCACTAGCCCGCTCGGTGTCTTCGCAGCTGCAGCGCTCGGTGTCGTCGGCGTCATTGCGCTCTTCAGCGGAGGTGCTAAAGAACTCGGTGATGCGATAGAGGACAGTGAGAAATCGCTGGAAGATTTCAACAAGGCAAATGGCGATGCGTCGAAGATCGAGGAGAATGCCAATAAGACGAAGACGCTGGCCGATCGGTATGATGAGCTGGCCAAAAAGGAAAAGCTCTCAGCTGAGGAAAAGACGGAGCTTGACCGTGTCACGCAGGATCTCTCTGTTGCCACCGGCGGCGCAACGGCCGTCGTCGATGAGTACGGAAAGACCGTCGCGATTGCAACCGACGAAGTACGGGCGCTTGCCGGTGAACAGCTCGAACTGGCTGCAGCCATGCGTGAAGGTGCTGCACTCAACCTGCAGGATCAAACGCAGGGCCTCATCGCGTCGCTCGATGAAACGATGTCGAAGCAGGCTGACCTGCGCAAAGACATCGCTGAAACAAAAGACAGCGGCGTAGGGCTCTGGGATGCGATCACAGGTGACTTCGCCGGTGGTGCCGAGGACGTACGCGAGATGCGCAAAGAACTCGGTGGACTTGGTGGCGATGCGCTCAAGGGAATTCAGCAGCTTGCACGGGCATTCGATGCTGCATTTCAGGGTCAGACCTTAACGCTCGATCTCGTAAAATCGAAGTTTCAGGGTTCGGATAAAGTGCTCAAGGATGCGATCGCTGCAGCGACGTTGTTACGCAACAGCAGCACGCAGGCACAGAGTGAAGCCGCTGCAAAGGAGCGTTCCACTAAGGCGGTTAAAGAGCGTAAGAAAACCGAGGAAGATCTTCTGGCACTGGCCAAGCGTCTGGCCGATGAAGCAACGAATCAATATGAGATCGATCGGAAATTAGAGCTGCTCCGGACCGGCCGCAAGTTTACTGCAGAGGAAGAGCTGAAGCTGCAGCAGGAGGCTCTCGCTAACCTGAAGAAGGAGATCGATGCGCGGAGTCTGCTGTCGAATAAGAAGTACGCGCTGAAGGCGCAACTCAGCATCGATCAGGCTGAACTGAAAACCATCGAGCTGAAGGTCCGCCTTGCCGCAGAGTTCACGAAATTCCGTGAGGACTTCGATGCCAACGTTGCAGAACTGCGCCAGAAGGAGATCGACCTCGGCATCCGTCCGCGATCGGAGACGCTGACTGCATTCAAGGAGAGCATCACTAAGCTCGAAGGCGAGCTGCTCGTGAACTCACAGGCCATCGCGCAGCGTGCGGCATCCGTGCCGTTCGGCATGCTCGATTCTGTCGGGCAGGAGCTGCTGCTAAAGAATCAGGAGTTGAAGGGCAAGCTGCTCGATGCTGAGGGTGGTTTCCGTGACGCAAGCCTTGCGATCGCCCGTGAGCTGTCGGACCTCCGGATCGAGAATATGTCCAGCGAGCAGCAGCGTGAGATCGCCCTGCTCGGAAAGCAGTTCGAGGCCGATACGCAGTTTGTCCGTGACGCCATCGACTCCGGGCGTGAACTCGACGAAGGTGAGAAGAAGCTCAAGGAGCAGCTGGAGATCCGCTACGGTAAACGTCTGAAAGCTCTTCGTGCCAAGCATGCCGCTGAAGCTGCCAAAGATGAGATCAGCATCACGAAAGGCCTCTACGAATCGCTGACAAAGGGCTTGGAGTCGTTCCTCGTCCAGAAGAAGCGCTTATCCGAGGCAGAGTTCGACGACAAGAAGCTGTCGTACGAGAAGCAGGATCAGGAATTGCGTCGCAACCTCCTTAGTGGCGAGATCTCGAACCGTGAATACAACATCCGCCTTGCCAAGCTTACCGAAGAGCGTGTAGCATTCGAGAACGAGCAGAATCAGTCGGGCTGGGCTGCATTTATTGGTGGGCTGCAGAACGCATACAACTCTGCGCTCGGTGCGATCGGATCGTACTTCGACTCCCTCTTCCAGAAGTACGTCATCGACGCCGCCATGACGGAGATCATGGAAGGCACAAAAACGGCGTCTACAGCAACCGGCGTTACAACCCGTGTTGCCCTTAATGAGGTCGAGAGTGCCTCTAATTTAAAGACTGCGGCTTCATCAGGCGTGAAGGGTGCAGCTGAGGTCGCAGCCAGTACGATCACCTCTCTGGGCTGGCTTGGCATTCCGGTGGCCGCGCTCGCAGCGCTTGCATTTACGAAGCTGATTCAGGGGCTCGTCGGCCTTATCGGCTTCGAGCATGGTGGTCTGGGTATCGTCGGCGAAGGCGGACAGCCGGAGATCATCGGACCGACAAAGGACTTCTCCGAATTCGCCGCGCAGCTCGTACTGCGGACAGTAACCGAGGTCGTCAAGGCCTTAAATACCCGTGGCGGCGGTGGCTCGGAAGTAGGCGTAAATAGCAAGATAGAGGTACAGGGACGGCTCGTCGGGACCGGAAGGGACCTCGAAGGCGTTCTCGTGAGGAATTCAATATCAAACCGGAGCGAAACCTTCGGTGAGGACAAATCTATCAGGATGGGCAGCTTCATCAATTAACTAATGAATGCGCCCAGCCTGATAGATTTCGGGCCGGGATGCGAGGTTGAAATATCACTCTCCAGCCCTCCGGAGTCTGAAATATCACAAGGGCTCCCAGAAGGAAGTTCGCTACGCTCACTCTGATTTAATCGCAGGATTCAGTCGTAGGAATAGTCTACTCAGTCGCAGGATTTGACAATGGCCCGAAAAATGTCGTATACTAGAGGGTGCACTGATGGGCACCTATGGTGTGAATTACGAATTAGGAATTACGAATTACGAATTGGGGTCCGATGATTGGGCTGGTAGATTGTAATAATTTTTATGTTTCGTGCGAGCGGAAGCTTGATCCTTCGCTTGAGGGGCGGCCTGTTGTTGTTCTTTCGAATAATGACGGCGTCGTGATCTCGCGCTCGAACGAGGTGAAGGCCCTCGGTGTCGGGATGGCTGCGCCGGCGTATAAAGTCCGCGACATCTTTCAGAAGCATAAGGTCGCGATCTTCAGCGCGAATTTCAACTACTATCTCGCCATCGCGAAAAAGGTGATGACGATCGTGCATAAGTATGCGTCGGAAGTCGAAGAGTATTCCGTCGACGAAGCATTTATGAATCTCGATGGCTGGGAATGGAAGGGGCTGCGCCCATACATGAAGCAGCTTCGCGAGGAGTTGCGCGAAGAGGTCGGGATCCCGGTCTCGGTCGGCATTGCGCCGACGAAGACGCTTGCGAAAGTTGCCTCGGAGCTAGTGAAGAAAGACCCGAAGTCCGATGGCGTCGGCGATTTCTCTTCGGGTGTAGATGTCGATGCAAAGCTTCGCTCATTGCCTGTCGAAGATATCTGGGGTATCGGCAGACAGCTTTCAACACGCTTGCGGGAAGAGCGCATTATCACTGCCTACGATCTTAAATCTGCCTCCGAAGAGTGGATCTATAAGAACCTGCATGTGAATGGACTGCGTACGGTGTACGAGCTTCGTGGCATTCGGTGTATCGATGTGGAATCGAAGCGCGCCGTGCAGAAGTCGATCATGCGCTCGCGATCGTTCGGCAGATATATTACGACTGTCGACGAACTCCGCGAAGCCGTAGCGTTCTTTGCTTCGGCTGCTGCAGAGGCATTGCGCGCCGATGGCTGTATTGCCCGCCGCATTGGCGTCTTTGTGATGACGAACCGGTTCAACGACGATCCGAAGTACAACAATACGATGTGGCGCATGCTGCCCGAGCCGACATCGAGTACGCAGATCTTTGCGCGTCATGCGCGTGAGCTGCTTGATACGATCTGGCGCGAAGGGTATAAGTATAATAAGGCCGGCGCGATGATTACCGATATTACGCTGGCGAAGAACCGTCAGCCTGAACTTGATCATGACGAGCGCTTGGAGCGCGTGACGCGGGCGATCGAAGTGGTCGATACGATCAATACAAAGTATAAGTGCAGCGTGGCCTCGCTTGCTTCCCAGGGGACGAATTTCGCCTGGCAGTCGAAGCAGGAGAAACTCTCGAAGGCGCCGGTCGAGTACATCGAGCCGAACCTGAAGTTCAGGTTTATGACGCACGTGCCGATCTCGGCAGGGAAGAAAGTGATGTAGTTAGCGATTATGGACAAGCCTATCCGTTTCACTAATCATGCTCGTGAGAGGATGGTGCTTCGTGGAGCATCTATGGACGAGGTTGTCGTAGTTGTTAGGAAGGGTACAAAAAGGGAAGCGAAAAGATCTAAATTACAGTCGCAGCTTACCTTCCCGTTTGGTAATATTTCGCCAGTTAACGGGAAATGGTACCAAAATAAGACCGTGGAAGCTGTCTATGCGGATGAAGAGAATGCAATTGTTATCTTATCGGTTAAAGTATATTATCACTAAAAGTAATGAAAATCCGCTACGACACTGAAGCTGATGCGATGTATATTGAGATACATCCGCTCGAGCCTGGAACAGCAGAATGCCGGGAGTTATCGGATGAGATCGTTGCCGATTATGGTCCGGATGGAAAGCTTGCCGGTATTGAAATTCTGGATGCCTCACAGGTATTCTCTAGTGAGCAGCTCAAACAAATTATATTTGAGGTTTCTCCCGCAAAGGCTGCCTGACTTTAGATGTGGCAGTTCGCCAGGCCGCGCTTTAGTAAGTACTGCTGATGGTAGTCTTCCGCGGGCCAGAAGGTGACGGCGGGGACGATCTGCGTGACGACGGGCCGCTTGAACTTGCCACTTTCCTGCAGTGCCTGCTTCGATGCTTCTGCAGTTTCACGCTGCGCATCGGAATGGTAGAAGACTGCCGTGCGGTATTGCGTACCGACATCGGGACCCTGGCGATTTAATTGTGTGGGATCGTGATTTTCCCAGAAGATATTGAGCAGCGTATCGTAGGATACTTTCGCAGGATCGTAGATGACTTCGACGGCTTCGGCGTGGCCGGTCTCGTCACTACATACTTCCTTGTAGGTTGGGTTTTCGGTTTTTCCGCCGATATAACCTACGCGGGTGGACTCGACTCCGTCAAGAATGCGAAACGTCTCTTCGACGCCCCAAAAACATCCGGCTGCAAATGTTGCTTTTTCCATAGTTCTATACTAAACAATAATTATTGCGGAAGTTCCGAACGCAGCGCTGAGATCCTGATGACGGACCCGTCGATCGTGTAGTCGATCCGCCAGTATTTCATGGCAAGCGTGTAGCTTCCATCGGTATTACGTTTTATTCGCTTGTACGGATGGGGTAATGGGTCTTGCGAAAGGATGCGCTCGGCGTGGGGGACGAGGTCGACATTAAACTCGACTTTGACTTCGGCAGCCAGCTCGAGGGATTTCGGGCTCCAGAGAACTTCGAACTCCTGGGTGCCGACTTCAGCCAGCCATCCGGCCTGAGCCTCCGGGAAAGCTTCAGTGCCCGGAAGGTAGGGTTTGATGTCGAGGAGCGGGGTTTTATCGAGGATATCGACTCCGCCGACGCGGAGGATGCGGCCCTTGACTTCCAGGAGGGAGACGAGGGAGAGTCCGATTGGATTTGGCCGATGTGGCGAACGGGTGGCAAAAACGCCTCTTTTTGTCCGTGGGCCGCGGGGGACCTGGATCTTGGGTTTCCAGCCGGTATTGCGGTTGAACCAGTAGACGAGCCAGATCTTGTCGAATCCTTCAAGATCGGCAAGGGCCTGTTCGTAGTTTTGGCCGGCATCGAGGACTACTTTGCCTTCGGCATTGCGGTCGTCGAGTCCGGGCTGCGAGGGGGCATCGTAGCGGTCGTGGTACGGAGTGCGGATGACGCCGATGGGATGTAAAACGAGCTGGTTTATCATCAAAATATAATGATCGCTAACAATAAATTACGTGTTTAATCGTCTTACATTTTTAGGGCATCCTGAAATATGTAATTTGGCAGCTTATTTATTGAAACAAAAGGGCTTAATTTGAGTTTAATTGACCCGTGAAACGGCTAGTTCTTTCCTTCATTTTTCTCTACATCGGAGCGCCAGCATGGGCGCAATTAGGTTCATCGGAGATCTCGCTCGACGAGGCGATCCGGCTTGCGCTGGATAAAAACTACGATGCCAGGTCTTCGCAGCTCTTGCTCGAGAGTGCAGAAACCAGCAAGGACCGCGCTGAAGCGAACCTGCTACCGAGTCTGGGAGCATCGGCGTCGTACGGACTCACCAAGCCACTCGACGATCGGACAACGACACTGGTCATTGATAGCAACGATGTTGTCTTTGGTACCAATGCTGCTACGCAGTCGAACAGCTACTCGCTGGGTGGTGAATTCAATCTCTATTCCGGAGGCGGGGATGCTGCCAATATTCGCAGCGCAGGCTATGCGCTTGATGCTGCGAAATACGGCCTGAAGTGGGCCAGACAAAGTGTTGCCTTCAGCGTTACAAGTGCCTATATCGAAGCGTTACGGACGAAAGAGTTGCTCAATGCAAGTGAGAAGACGCTCGCAGAGTCGCGTGCGCAGTTAGAACGTGTTCGTGGATTATACGATGCAGGCTCGATCGCTATCGGGCAGGTGTACCAACAGGAAGCACTAGTCGGGCAGCAGGAGCTTGAGAGTATCAACACGAAGAACCTCTACGACAATGCGCGCACAGATCTGTTCTTCCTGCTCAACCTACCGCAGGATGCATTGCGATATGATGTGACAACACGTGGAATCGATACTTCTGTCTCGACATTGCGCGGACGAGCTCCGCAAGTTTCCATCACAGATGCAGCGGTCAACGATCTGCTCACTCGGCGTGAAGATTTCCTTTCGACGCGTTCGTCGATTCTGGCGAGCGAAGCAGCCATCGATGTGACGCGCTCGAGACTCCTTCCACAGCTCGATCTTACCTACAGTATTGGCGGCGGTGCAGCAAGCACTGCATTCGAATTTAATAGAATGCGTTATCAGAACGATCTTCGTGGCGGGTTAAGCTTTAGCTGGGCGATCTTCGATCGCAGCCAGACGAACCGGACCGCAGAACTCCAGGAGATCGATATTCGCATCGATAAGATCCGCCTCGAGCAGAATGAGCAAAGTTTTCGCACCGAGATCGCAAAAGCAAATAATACCTTACGCAGCGCCGAGCTTGCTCTTGATGCAAGCGATCGGGCGCTCAGAGCTGCCGAAGAGGCGACGCGTCTGGCAACGGAGCGTGTACGAGTCGGCGCAGGCATTCAGGTCGATGTGATCGTTGCGCAATCGCAGCTGCAATCTGCGAGAACCAACCGCGTCAATGCAATTTATAACTACGTTTTCGCGCAAAAACAATTAGAGTATTTACTGGGAAGATGGAATTACTAAAAAAAACGCAGAGCACGACGACAACAACCGTTGGTGACAGCGGTGCCGTGCAGCAAACGTCGACGAAAACAGTAGTCGAAAAGTTAAAAAAGAAAAAGAAGCGCAATCGCTTGATCTGGATCTCGCTTATCGGCGTCGTGCTGTTGCTTGTCATTCTCATGATCGCCAAGGGCGGTAAGGAGAAGACAGTCACGGTGCAGGTCGAAACTGCATCGCGGCGGACGATCACCGAAGTTGTTCAGGCGACAGGTAAGGTCCAGCCGGAATTCAAGGTGAAGATCGCTCCGGAAGTATCGGGCGAAATTGTCTCGCTTCCATTCAAAGAGGGCGCCCGTGTTCAGCAGGGACAGCTACTAGCGAAGATCAAGCCGACGAGCTTTGAGGCGCAGTATAGCGCAGCCGTATCGCAGTTGCAGAGCTCAAAGTCGCGTGTCGAGCAGATGCGTGCGCAGCTTATTCAGACCGAACTTGCCCTTAAGCGTATCAAAGAACTTCAGGGCAAAGGCCTTGCCGCTGCCTCCGAAGTCGAGCAGGCCCAGGCACAGTTCGATATTGCGACGGCAAATGTGAAGGCAGCCCAGTTTGATGTTGCTGCAACACAGAGCCAACTCCAGACCTACGCAGAATCCCTGCGTAAGACGACCGTTGCAGCACCGATGAGTGGTGTGATCACGCAGCTTATCTCGCAGCTTGGTGAAAAGGTCGTAGGTACGAGCCAGTTCTCCGGTACGGAGATCATGACGGTCAGCGATCTGTCGGTGATGAATGCCGAAGTTGAGGTCGATGAGAATGACGTCGTTAATATTTCCGTCGGCGATACTGCACGAGTAACGATCGATGCATTCCCCGGCCGTACATTTTCCGGTGTTGTCGTGGAGATCGCAAACAGTGCGAAGCTCAAGGGTCTCGGCACGCAGGATCAGTCGACGAACTTCGCAGTCAAGATCCGTATGGAGGGATTTGAAGAAGGCGAACTTCGTCCGGGTATGAGTTGCACGGCAAAGATCGAAACAGAGACGAAGGCCAACGTTGTCGCAGTGCCGATCATGGCAGTGACGCGCCGCACAAAAGAGAAGGCGCCGGCCCAGTCGACAGATATTACGAGCGATGAGCAGCAGGTGAGCGAATTGGCGAAGAAAGCCGACGTTGCTCCGAAGCAGGACGAGGCACCGACGATCGTTTTCATTGTCGAGAACGGCAAGGCGAAGTCAGTACCGGTGAAGACTGGTATCTCGGATAACTCGTATGTGGAGATCCTCTCAGGTATTAAAGGTACCGAAGAAATTATCAAGGGAAATTACGCTGCAGTCTCGAAAGAATTGCAGGACGGTTCAGCGATACGCGTAGAAGGCGCAAAGACTGCCAAGC
>JANWLI010000073.1 GCA_025450975.1 Candidatus Kapaibacterium sp.
GCCGGACGCCATCTTCAATCTCTGCGAATCTGTCTTGGGCAAAGCCGAACTTGAAATGCCGATCGCCGGTGTCTACGAGCTTTTCGATGTTTCCTATACTGGCGCACCTGCGCTGACTCTTGGCATCGCACTCAACAAGGCCATCGCAAAAGCAATTTTCGTTGCAAACGGTATTCCGACGCCACGACACATTACCGTCTACAAAGGCGACGAAGTACCGAAGCATGACCTGCACTTCCCGCTGATCGTCAAGCCGATCGCCGAAGATGCATCGATCGGGATCGACAACAACTCGATCGTCTACTCCGAGCATTCGCTTCAGGAGCGGGTGGCATTTATCCACAACGAGTTCAAAGAGGGAGCGCTCGTCGAAGAATTCATTGACGGCAGGGAGATCAACGTCGCAGTGCTCGGCACAATGACAGGAGGATTCGAAGCGCTGCCAGTCAGTGAGATCCTGTTCGACACGATGCCGGAAGGCAATCCGCACATCGTCAGCTACGAAGCGAAGTGGGTCGAAGAGTCGCCGCTCTATAAGACGACAGTGCCGCAATGCCCTGCCGATCTCGAACCAGCCATCGCGCAGGCCGCACAGGCACTGGCGCTCAAGGCTGCTGACCTGCTGGGGCTGCGCGATTACGGACGTGTCGATATGCGCATGCGCGACACCGACAACGCGCTCTTCGTACTCGAAGCAAATCCGAATCCGGATATCTCGCGCGACGCGGGCTTCATTCGATCGGCGATCACAAGCGGAAGAAGTTACGAGCAAACACTTGTCCACATCGCCGAGTGTGCACTCGGGAGGAGAAGTCGTTAGTCTTTAGTCGTCAGTCGTTAGCAAAAAAAACTAACGACTAACGACTGGCGACTGACGACTCAAAAAAACTTTTTTGCGTAAAAATTTGGAATTGCGATCATCATTATGTATTTTTGTAGTGAAGTGGTACTCACTTCATGTGTTCATTCGAAATTTTTATTCTGACTCGCGATGATCCGCACGCTTGAACGGCGCGATCGCAATGCGATCGAGAACATTGTCAGAGCGACCGGTAACTTTAGCGACGCCGAAGTTGCCATCGCCTGCGAACTTGTCGATATCTGTCTGGACAAACCTGAACAGACGGACTACTACACGTTCGTAGCAACTGACGATGCGACCGATCACGTCGCAGGATTCCTCATCGTCGGCCCTACGCCGGCGACAACAGGAACCTACGATATGTACTGGATCGCCTCGCATCCGGAGTTTTACGGACGCGGTGTCTCGCAGTCGCTTGACCGGAAGGCAGCGGAGTTTGTTTCGGAGCGCGGTGGCTATTTGCTCATCGCCGAGACAAGCAGCCAGCCATCCTACGAGCGGACGCGGGCATTCTATACAAAGCAGGGGTACGATGTCGTATCCCGGATCGCGGATTATTACAAACCCGGCGACGATCTGATCGTCTATGGGAAGCGGGTCGGGCAAAGTTTAAAAGTCAAAAGTTAAAAGTTAAAAGTCAAAAATTTTAACTTTTAACTTTTAACTTTTGACTTGATTCATCCACCGTGTGTGCCGAGATGTCGGCCACAATGGTAACTAAACGAACACAATATGGAATATTGGCAGACTCTCCTTCGCGAGAGCATTGAATCGAAAGACCAGTTGGTTGAGCGCTTTGGGATCAAACCCGAGGTAGCCGAGCGTCTCAACGAATTCTTTCAGACCCGCATCAATCCATACTATCTATCCCTCATTCGTTATCCAGGCGATCCGATCTGGCTGCAGGCCGTACCCGACGAGCTAGAACTCTCGGATATCGATGCACCGGAAGATCCGCTTAATGAAGACGCAATGAGTCCGGTACCATCGATCACGCATCGCTACCCGGACCGTGTGCTGTTTCTGGTAACGAGCCAGTGTTCGATGTACTGCCGTTTCTGCACGCGTAAGCGTAAGGTCGGGGATTCGTCGAAGATCTCGATGAAGTACATTCAGGAGGGCCTCGATTATATCGCCGCACATCCGGAAGTCCGTGACGTCATCCTCTCCGGTGGCGATCCGCTGACGCTGACCGATTTCATGCTCGAGAAGATCTTAAAGGGTCTTCGCGAGATCCCGCATGTCGAGATCATCCGTCTCGGCACCAAGATCCCTTGTGTACTGCCGCAGCGTGTGACGCCGCAGCTCTGCGACATGATCAAGAAGTACCATCCGATCTATGTCAACACGCACTTCAACCATCCGTGGGAGTGCACGCCGGAAGCTAAGCTTGCCTGCGAGATGCTTGCCGATGCCGGATGCCCGGTCGGCAACCAGATGGTATTAATGAAAGGCGTCAACGACGATGCAATGGTCGTGAAGGAGCTGATGCAGAAGCTGCTGGCGATGCGCGTTCGCCCATACTACATCTATCAGGCCGATATTACGAAGGGTGCAAACCACTTCCGTACGCCGGTCAAGACTGGGTTGGAGATCATGGATAAGCTTCGCGGCTGGACGTCCGGCCTTGCGATCCCGCATTACGTGATCGACGCTCCCGGCGGCGGTGGGAAGATCCCGCTGCAGCCGAACTACGTCATTAGCCATGACGAGAATACGTGGGTACTGCGTAATTATAAGTATGACATCTACAACTATCCGGATGTCGTCGAGGAGCAGAAGCCCGAACCGCCGAAGCGCCGCAAGCCGATACGGGCTCCGCGAAAGAAGAAGGTCTTTGCAAAGCAAAAAGACGCGATCTGATCTACAAGCCGCTCTACGTAAGGGCGGCTTTTTTTATGTTACAAATATCTGTAAGCTCCTCGTAAAAGAGCAGCATCATCCCATCCGGCCCGGTCTTCTTATACCGGTTCATCCGTTCGAGGACTTTCTGATTGGCACTCCGCTTCAGGTTGAATGCCGTGATCATTTCACGAACAATTAAATGGAAGGTGCTTGACCAACCCTCGAGAATATCGTGCTGACCTTTGCGCAGCCAGTCGAGATTCCGCTCGATAATACGCAGACAAAAGTCGCAGTCGCCAAGCATGGCGTAATACACCAGCTGCAAATTCCTATGGTAGAGTTCGAAAATAACGTGCTTCCCTTTTCCGATATTCACGTTCGCTGCATCGTCGAGGCATTGTTTAGCCTGATCCATCTGCCGGGTCAGCATGTAATGAGATGCCATCATTAAGTAGTAATTGATGGTATTGGTTGTCGGCGGCTTCGTTAGGACCTTGGGCGCGATCGCATCGAATATCTGCTTTGAGCGATCGATGCGCCGCGTCAGCATTGCATAATAGCCATGTTGAAGATAATGTCGCATCGGAAGGTCGTTACGCGGGACGGAAAAGAAATCTTCAAGTATGCCAAATATTCGCTCCGGATCGTCTTCATGCTCATACTGCTGGATCAGGCGATACTGCAGCATATCGCGCGTTTCCGGCAAGAGCGTCTCTATTTCCGGCGGGAGGATCTCAAGCATTCTGTTGATGAGCATCGGCACTTCCGGCGAAGCCGAATTGGTCAGCAACTTGTAGTAGCTTTCGGCATCGGCGAACGCATAGTGCGCGTATTTATGTCCGGTGCCATTGAGGCGTTCCGGAACACCGTCAAGAAAGCTTCTGAATTCGGCTGCTGTACGGCTACGATTACGTTGCATCGTGAAGCGCTGGAGAAATTCGGCTTGCCGGAGCCTGAGTTCTACCGCAGTCGTATCATCCAGGGATGGCGGCGATACAAGTGACAGGTACTTATTGCCTAAGTCCCTGCTACATGCAAGATCGAGGCTTGAGTAGATCGTCCCGATCGAAAGCTCAAAGGCCGTAAAATAGAAATCCTTTGCATGTTCGACCGGAATCGTCTTTTCCTGCTCGCGGATCTCATTTTTGAAGTTGTGGATCAGCCCACGGACAGCAAGCAACCGCAGGAGCGCAATGCCACCTCCGGGGGCTACAGTCGAATACGCCTTTTTCAGGATGTGAGAACTGTAGAAGCGAAGATTGACCTGCGACATTTCCAGCGTGTCGCGAAGTTGCTTCGTTGTCGTTTCAACGCCAACTTTCGAATAGATGTGAGTAGCAACAATGGCTTCAAGGACTTTGCGTTCAACTGCTGTAAGTTTCAGCGCTCGTACTTTCTCTATCTCTTCGGGACTTAACGCACCGATAAACCGCTCGAGGAGAAGCATTTAAATAGGGATATGGTATTGTACGCTGTAAATATACGCGTTAATCTGAACGTTAGAGTTGTGCCTCTAACGTTTCGTATAAAATCGCCCTTGTAAACTAGATGTATATGTCGTAAGTTTGTTTTTCTATGGGTATAGCCCCCATGCCATGTAATCTTTCTGTTGGATAAACAGAAAGTGAGTTTTGAAACTCTAACTCTGCTTAAAGCAGATTCTCATCATCACTAATCCTTAGGGCATACCCCACAGTAACTTGTGGTCCCGTGCGAACTTGCACGGTTACGCCCTGGAGAGAAACAAGTATATAAAAGCCTCTTCGTCTCAAGCGAAGAGGCTTTTCATTTTACTACGTGAATGTTAAAGTTTGGAGTACCTAGCTTGCCATAGAGCCTGACCCAGATCGGTAAGATCATCTCCATAGCTCTGGCATTGGTAATATCTCCGAGGTCAAGAACCTGCGTCCACCCGAACCAGCCACGCAGGATCTCTTCTACTTGCGCTTTAGCCTTTTCATCGTTGCCACAGAGAAACATGTCGTGCTCTCCTGCAATTAAGGATGGGTTTACCATTATAAAGGTATTTACCGTATTAAGCGTTTTGACAACCTTAACGCTCGGAAACGTACGCTGGATTTGCTCACCAAGTGAGTCCGTATTGCATACCGTGAGGTACGGTGGAAATCCTTTTGAAAAATCCAAGGGGTTTGATACATCCACAAGAATTTTCCCGTCTAACGCTTGCTCGCCTGCCATCGATAACGCTTCCATCGATCCGGTACCTGCCGTACAGTTGAATACAATTTCAGCAAATGCCGCGGCTGCACCGAAGTCCCCGACATCCGCTCGGGCACCGGCTGTGGACTTCCACTTCAAGGCCTTCTCGTTGGTTGCACTCCGAGACCCCATCATAACATCGTGCCCCAGCTCGCATAACTTTGTGCCGATAGTATTACCGACGATTCCATTCCCTAAAACTGCTATACGCATATCGGTGAAAGATTAATGAAATACAACTTTTCATACAGGTCATCAGATCAAATCGTTCTATTTTGCATGCGGAAACTTGACAAACGAAAGCATGACACTCCCGACAACTGCCAGCGAAGCTCCATAGAGGAATGCGGCCTGATGATCAAACATCTCCCATAAGATCCCGGCGATAATGCTTGCAGGTAAGATCGCCAGTCCCACAGTTGCATTAAAGAGTCCATACGCTGTGCCCCTGTGCTCTTCTGGCACAAGGTCTGCAACAAGTGCCTTCTGTACGCCCTCCGTCATTCCATAGAAGACCCCATAGGCAACAAAGAGGCCCCACGCATGCCACTCCTCGGTTGCAAAGGCAAAGCCTGCATAGACAAGCGCATATAGAAGCCACGCAGCACGGATGATCTTGCGTCGCGAGTAATTGTCCGAAAACGACCCGAACGGGTAGCTCGAAAGGGTCGTGACCATATTGAGCATGGCGAAAATGATAAAGATCATCGCCGGCGCAATACCTAGCGCCTGCGACCGCAGGACTAAAAAGGCATCGCTTGATTGCCCAAGGCTAAATATAAAGATCGTGATCAGGAAGTACCGAAAGCGCTTATTACCAAGGACCGTCTTCACCGCTCCCATGACGATCTTGTTCTCGACAGGGTTAGCACGCTTCTGCTTGACGAAAAAGATAATGAGCAGGACGCCGACGATCGTTGGAAATGTTGCTATCAGAACAAGCGTGTTAAACGTCGACGTACTTATCGTGGCTTCCTCGCCGATGCCGGCATCTCCCTGTAAATAAAAGATCGCCGCCGCAGCTACAAGTGAGCCGATGACGGCGCCAAACGGATCAAGCGCACGCTGAAAGCCGAAGGCTTTTCCCCGACTTCTGCTATCGACGGAATCGGCGATCAGCGCATCGCGTGCCGACGTGCGGATTCCCTTTCCGGCCCGATCGGTAAGCCTGCTGACAAGCGGAATGCCCCAACTGCTGACACCATAGAGTAACGGGCGGGCAACTGCCGTCATGCTGTAGCCGATGACGGTGATCAGTTTGCGTTTCCCCGTCTTATCGCTATACCAACCGGAAAAGATCTTTAGTATGGAGGACGTAAAGTCGGCAATACCCTCAATGATCCCGATCAGCGTAAAAGTTACCCCAAGCGTACCTGCAAGGTATAAAGGCAGGGCCCGTGCGACGATCTCGCCCGAAAGGTCGTTAAAGAAGCTGGCAATGCCAAGCCAGATTACAGTTGCGGGGAGCCGTTTGAAACTTAGTACTCGTTTGCTCATATCAAGGTGAAGGACTAAGTTTAACATACGCGACCTCCTCTTTAGTATCCCATAACCGCTTGAATTTGCTCGAGTCCGGTGATTTTTTGTAATAAAAATATAAAACCCTCAAAATTCGCGGCTTTTTTGAACCGAAAGTGCCCTCCATATGTTTTTGAGGGGCTTTTCGGAGAAAGTCAAGCTAAATCGTAAATTATAAGGAGTTGCCGGTATGGCAAAACAACAAACATTCGGTGATAAGAACAAGAAGCAGTCGGTCGAACGCGTAGAGTTCGTCCCGCAGCTTGGCAAAAAGGCAAAACTGACGCCGGTA
>JANWLI010000074.1 GCA_025450975.1 Candidatus Kapaibacterium sp.
GAGAGATCGTCGGTAAGAGTGCCTTCTTCAACGATGGGCTTCCGTGATGTTGTGCGATAGCTTTCTTTTCGGGCGCCGACGATCTCGATCTGCGTTTCGCCAATCGTGACCATGGCAGTCCGAAATTTCTCGAAGACGACGAGGCGTGCGCCGGCAAAGGACTTTTCTACAACTTGTGCAAAGGCGACGCCGTCGCCAATAACGGTGATGTCGATATCTTTCTTATGCTCGCGGCCGAGCAGCATATCGCGCACATAGCCGCCTACGGCGTATGCTTCGATACCCTGCTCGTCGGCAAGGTCGCCGATGGCAAAGAGTATTGGCTCGGATATGGAAAGTCGCTCGGTCATTCGGCGAGGCTAACGACGGGAGCGAAGAGGACGTTTCCTTGGATTTTTAAAGCAAAGGTCTCAAAGTACAACGCGAAAGGACGCGAGGATTACCGGTGGAGCATGAATTTTTCCATTGCGGCGCCGTAGGAGTTACGGATGACGAAGCAGTAGACTCCATCGGCAACTGTCGGGAGCTGCAATTCTTGTTTTACGCCGATGTGTACCGGTGCCTCGTAGATCTGTTTGCCGAGAATGTCGTAGACTAGTGCAGTTGTGGCTTCACTACACCCATCGGCACTGAACGCCAGCATTCGTGTACTTGCTTCAAAGCGTAAGTCACTGATGGAAGGGGCGCAGAGCGGTCGATCCTCCGACGGTTTAACAGCTAAGAGCTTACATATCAGAGCCGAATCCTGGCGAACAGCATAGATACAGCTATTGCCCGTCGCATCTTCGAGCTTCACACCTTCGAGGCGAACGGTCGTGCAGGACGTGTCGCCGAGTGATGAGTTAAAGCGCAGGATGCAAAGTGGCTTTGCGATAGAGAGTGCTACTGTTTGCGGCACGAAGATCGTCGCGCCAGTAGCAGTAGTCGTCACATCTGCGAGTGCCGCACCTTCTGCTAACGTACCATCGAAACGAGGTGCGATCGCTTCGAGTAGATTCTTGTCGTAGCCGAGTGTGATCTCGAACGTAGTGAAAATGTCACCCGTATTATTGACCAGGTAGAGTGGCATCTCAACGATCTTGCCGCCATTCGGTACATCGGAAATGATCGGGCGGATCGTGCCTTTCGTAGCTGCGACGAAGTTTGCGGTGATCGCAATGCTCGTATCCTCTTTGCTGCAGGTAGAGCGATAATGTAGTCGTAGGCGACCGTTAACAGAGCCGACCTCACCCGAGGAGATCGAAATGGGAAGCGCAATTTCCTCGCCAAATTTCACGGTAGTTGGTAAACCGGGGACAGCAATGTTCAGTCCTTCCGCTGTGACCGAGTCAAGAGCAATGCTTGAACAACCATCATTCGTGAAACGGATAACAGTGTCAATACCGGAGCACATACTTCCCTGAACGGTGATCGAAGGGCTAAATGAGAGTGGGCTATCCTTGGAACTTCTGACATTGAGTACTTCGCAGCTTGAACGGGCAATAACTTGCTCGTTCTCTCCGCCAAATACATAGATACTTAGTTCTTCACAGCAGGGGTTCTCGATATCACGATGATGGACAACATGTGTGCGATGGAAATACCTGCTCTCGTTGAGCAGAGGTCCTTCGCGGCTTTCGCCGGTTGTAATATTAAAGATCGTGCATTCACGGAGTGCTTTCTTTGTAAACGGCTGATAGCCGCCGATGACCATGATCGAATCACCGCCGAGGTAGACGGTTGCAGCGAGGAGGCGAGGGTGCGGGAGTGTACCGACAACACGCCAGGTTTTCGTTTGTGGGTTGTATACCTCAACAAGGTTCGTTGCTGAATTTGGGTTATTGCTTCCGGAAGGTGCGACGATCTCTCCGCTAGGGAGCTGAAGTGCCTGTTGCATCCAACTTCCATGAGGCGATTGGGAGTTCGCAACGACGTTCCATTTGCCTGTTGCGATATCGTATTCTTCAGTTTCATCGAGCCAGGTTCCATTTGCTCCATGCACATGATCGCTGATCATGATTACCTTATCCTTATCGGGATGCATAAAGAGGGTATTGCCGAATTGGCCCTGACTGATAGAGTCGGTAAAGGTCATCTCTTTAGTGATCGGATCGTACACGTCACATGACCTGCGATAAAAGCCTGGAGGTGCAAAATCTCCTGCAACGATCAGGACTTTGCCATCGGGTAAAACGATTGCATCGCTGCCTTGCCTGGATTCCTTCACTGGCGTAGTTAACTCCCACGTTTGTGTTTTCGGATCAAAGATCTCGCAGCTCTCTGTCATGTCCGTGCCGTTGCTGATAAGACCGCTCGGCGCATAGAGCTTTCCGTCTTGCAGTTTAACGAGAGGGTAATTTTGCTTTGGGACATTCATGAGGCCAACCCAGGACCATGTATTTGTTTTGATATCAAAAATTTCAGTAGACCCTCTGACAACTCCTTGTCCTCTCCCACCAGCGACAAGAACCGTAGTCTCATCCAAGGCGATTAATCCAAAGCTTGCCCGTGAGTCATTCATCGGAGGAAGCAACGTCCAGGTTTGCGCCGAAGCGATCGTTGCAAGCGCTAAGAGGATGCCGCTAAGGACCAGTAATTGTCCGATCTGTGCTTTGGGAGTATACATGTGTTCTTCCTTCTAAATAACCCCGATTCATCGAATATGTTATCTAGGGACGTAAATTTGCATATTCTTAGATGCAGTTCTAAAGCAAAAATATGAAATTACGTGGGTTGTTGAAGGGTATATTCTTTTTCCTGCGATTACACGTCATTTTTGAGCCAATTTCAAAGGTGACGCGGTTTTTTGCAGGCTTGTCGGCGGTCTCAAAATGGATTAGCAAGCATTCACCAAGCGTAAAATTTAATGATTTTTATACGCTGAAGCGAGACTACAATAAACGGTATTCGTTGTATGAGCATGTTGTAAAATCAGAAAATTTATCTGAATTCGATTATCTTGAGTTTGGTGTTGCATCTGGATTATCGCTTAAATGGTGGGTTGGGAATAATTCGAATCCGAACTCAAAGTTTTACGGTTTTGATACATTCACTGGGCTTCCGGAAGATTGGGGCCCATATAAAAAAGGGGATATGGATTTTGGTCCGCCACCGGTAATTCCGGATGGGCGTATCGAATACCTGACAGGTCTGTTCCAGCAAACGTTACCAGTGTTCGTTCGTGAACGTCAGCTCAACCGCAAGCTTATCCTGATGATGGATGCTGACCTTTATAGCTCGACATTATTTGTTCTTACCACATTAGCACCATATCTTAAAGCGGGTGACGTTATATTCTTTGACGAATTCAATGTTCCTGCGCATGAGTTTCTAGCATTCAATGATTTTGTACGGTCGTACTATGTCAAGTACGAAGTCATAGGTGCAGTAAGTAATTTTTACCAGATCGCAGTCAAGGTCCTGTAAATAGTTGAGTTCATATAAAATAAAAAAGGCACGCTTTCGCGTGCCTTTTCAGGTTTAACTGGAAATCTAACGGCTTAGGCCGATACTTTCTCTGTTTCCTGACGTGCGAAGGCGAGGGTGCCGCCTGCTAGGATGATCTGGCGTTGGCGCTCAGTGAGCGGGCTCGAGATCTCGTAGGTCAGGTTCTTCGTCTTATTCGTGATCATGATCTTTTCCGGATGGTTGGCGATCTGCTTACGTGCATCTTCGATAACGAGCTCGTCTTCAAGACCGACCGTTGCGTAATCGGCAGCATTGACGAATGTCGCAGGCAGAATGCCGAAGTTGATCAGGTTTGCAAGATGGATACGAGCAAAGCTCTTAACGATCACAGCCGTAACGCCGAGATAGCGCGGAGCAAGCGCTGCATGCTCGCGTGACGATCCCTGGCCGTAGTTCTCACCGCCGATGATCATACCACCGCCCCAGCTAACTGCACGCTTCGGGAATTCCGGATCGATGCGGGTAAGCGTGAACTCACTGATCGCAGGAATATTCGAACGTAGCGGCAATACTTTTGCACCTGCCGGCATGATGTGATCGGTCGTGATATTATCAGCCATCTTCAGCAGGACCTTGCCACCAAGATTTTCCGGCATTGCAGTGAAGCTCGGAAGCGCCTTGATGTTCGGTCCGCGAACGATCTCCACTTTCGAACGGTCCTCAGGCGGTGCGATAAGCATAACATCGTTGACGATCATTTTCTCCGGATCGCCGATGTGCTTGTACGGGATGCCAAGGTCACGTGGATCGGTGATGACGCCCATGAGCGCCGATGCTGCGCAGGTCTCCGGGCTTGCAAGGTAGACTTTAGCATCTGCAGTACCGGAGCGGCCTTCGAAGTTGCGGTTGAAGGAGCGGACGGAGACGGAGCCTGACGGCGGCGCCTGGCCCATACCGATACACGGTCCGCATGCCGATTCAAGGACACGAGCGCCTGAGCGGATGATGCTTGCGAGCGTCATGTCACCGTCGCGGGCGATCATTTCAAATACCTGTTTTGATCCGGGTGTCAGTGTGAAGCTAACGTTCGGATGAACAACTTTGTCTTTCAGGATATATGCGGAGACGCCAAGATCGTGGTAGCTTGAGTTTGTGCAGCTGCCGACGCACGCCTGTGCGATCGGCGTGCCTGCAACGTCGCGGACTTTCACGACATTATCCGGCATGTGCGGCTGTGCGATGAGCGGCTCGAGTTCTGTGAGGTTGATCTCTACATGCTCGTCGTAATCGCAACCGTCATCGGCCTTGATGTCGCGCCAGGAGGTTTCGCGCTCCTGCGACTTCATGTAGGCAAGCGTCTTGTCGTCTGAAGGGAAGAGCGACGTCGTCGCGCCGAGCTCAGCTCCCATGTTGCAGATCGTAAAGCGATCGCTGATCGGAAGATTATGAGCACCTTCACCATAATACTCAATGATACGTCCGGTACCGCCTTTGACGGTGAGACGGCGAAGCATTTCAAGAATGACATCTTTGCCGGTTACCCAATCTTGTAATTTGCCGGTGAGCTTAACGCCGACAACTTTCGGCATTGGTGTCCAGAACGGCTGTCCGGCAAGTGCCATTGCGATGTCGAGTCCGCCAGCGCCCATGGCGATCATTCCTAAGCCGCCGCAGGTCGGTGTATGCGAATCGGAGCCGAGCAGGGTATCGCCCGGAACGGCGAAACGCTCGCGATGTACCTGATGGCAGATGCCATTGCCGGGACGTGAAAAGTAGAGGCCGTACTTCGCAGCGACTGACTGGAGATAGCGATGATCGTCAGCATTCTCAAAGCCCGTCTGAAGCATATTGTGATCGACGTAGCTAACCGATACTTTCGTCTTGATCGAATCGAGGCCCATGGACTCGAACTGGAGGTAGGCCATCGTTCCTGTTGCGTCCTGCGTGAGTGTTTGATCGATACGAAGACCGATCTCGACTCCTGGTTCAGGAAGCGTGGGTGCTGAGACAAGATGTTCCGAAAGTATTTTGTGGGTTAGGCTTAGCTTCATGTTTTCTTGGTTGGTGGTTATTGTAGCACAGTATTAACAAAAACCCGCTGCGAATAATTTGCAGCGGGTTTGTGTCTAGGGAGGACTTCGTTCGTCACTTTTTCGTGAATCGGAGTTGATGTCTAAATCCGTTAGTGCCAGTGATTTCCAGTACATAAGTGCCTGGCAGCAAAGAAGATACGTTTACACTTTCGGCTGCTGTATTTATAGAGGTCTGCAGCATGACCCTGCCTAGAAGATCGTAGATTGTTACTATTTGTGTGCCTTCGACGCTGCTAATTCTGAGCTGATCTGCAGCAGGATTGGGATAAACTGAGATCGCCGCTTGCGCTTCGGAAGGATCCACCGATTGCGTCGGAGTAATGCGCCAGACGGAATGGTGCATCGAGCCGGACATGTACGTATTGCCGACACGGATGAAGGCATTGAGAACGACACCTTCCGGAGCGACCGGATTCATGTCGACCCATGACGAACCGTTGAAGACCCAATTCTTGTAGATAGCTGATTCAGTCAGTGGATCGTAGGTGTAGGTCGTGACAAAGAGCGAGTCGCCAAGCGCGCTCGTGTAGCCGCTGAGCAGCGTCGATGACGTATCGATCTTCGGCAACTTCATCCACATGCCGTTCTCGAGTCTGTAGTAGTCGTTGTAATATGAGAAGTAGAGGTCGTTACCGCCGGTGGTAACGACGCCCGACTTGAAGTTTTGGAATTCGATGCCTTCGTTAAATGGTACCCAGAACTCACCGTCGTTCTGCGATCGGAAGAGTCCTTCGAGTGTCGCACAATAGAGTGTGCCTTCATGGACGACGATCTGGTGAACAGGAACGTGCGTTTCGATCGTCGCCGGCAGGCCGTTGTTGATCGTTCTCCACGTTGCTCCGTGGTCGGTGGAGCGAAGCATGCCGCCGCTTACCCAGTTTGTCTGCCCGTGTTCGCCGAAAGTTTTCCCGTATGAGAGGTAAAGCGTCGATCCGTCGGTCGTGATCGATGTGATATCCTGCCAGGTCTCGTCGCGTGGCGTTGCAAACGGGAGCCACGTGAGGCCGTCGTCAGTCGAACGTTGCATGCCTTCATTGGTGAATCCGTACAAGTATGTCTGGTCGCTTACGATCGTGTATGGCGTGAGCGAACTGACCTTTGTCCAAGTGTTTCCGAGATCCGTCGTGCGATGCAGGCCGTTGCCGTATGAGTACACGGTCGAATTGATCGCTGTCATTCCGTAGACGGAAGTATTGAGGAAGTTCTGTGTGAGTATATCAAGCTTGTCTTCTTTTGCGAATATGCGGAAAAGTCCTTCGTACGTTTTGACGGTAGCTTCGTCGCTCGATGCTGCGATCAGGCTTGCATAGCCGCTGAAGGGCATCCCCCAATTCATACCATCCCATACGAAAATCCCGATCGCTGTTTCTACCCAGAAGACATCTCCTGCTTTTATGAAGTGCTGGTATTGTGATGTTGTCGTATCTGGAGCATCGAGCGCCTTTGCCCATGTATCTCCATCATCGGTGCTCTTGAAGATCTCGCCGTTGCTTAGCAATGCAAAGAGATCGGATCCATCGGCGATGATCTCAATGATAAAGGTATTGAAGTTCTCCGGCTGGACAGGAGGTGTGGTGACATTTGACCACTCAACACCACCATCGGAAGAGCGTAGAAGTTGCGGTCCCCAGCCGGATACTGTAAGAAGGAAGTTTTTATGCGGCGTGATGGACTGCGTAAAGAATGTCATTGTATCGATAAACTGCCAGGTAGCACCTTTATCGATGGAAGTGAAGAGCGAGTCGTTGGTTACATTATAGAGTTTAGCAGCATTCCCGGTGATAGTGCCGAGAATGTTGAGCTGCGTCCACGTCTTTCCTTCGTCCGAAGAACGGTAGCTGCGTTGGTTTCTTGTCAGGAAGTAGATGTCGTCGATGGCTCCGAGTTTGCCGGCGGAGGGGACAGAAGTGAGCTTGATCCAGGAAGCGCCATTATGACGATAGATATCACCACTAGCGCTGACGAATGCCAGTCCGCCAGAGGTGCTCGCTGCAGATACGATGTTAATGCCATCCGGCCCAGCTGTCTGGACCCATTGTGCTGTGGAGACTGAAGAGAGGAGTACGACTAAAAAAAACGTAGCAAGTATTCTCATTATGTCAATAATATTTCATCAAACCTCAGTAGATTGACACGGGAGAAGGGTGGTTTGCTTCACCGCCTAGCGAAAGATTTTGTTTTTGGCGATTTTCGAGAAATCGGTAACGGACCAGAAGTTATAAAGTAATCAAGCTTGCTAGTAAGGTAATAAGAAGCCCGCCGAGCAGACAGACTCCGTATAACGGAAAAATAAAGATCGACTTAACAAATGTCCCTAAGGGTTTGCCGCCATAGACTCTGTGCAGGGCTAACGGGCCATACACTATGGGCGCCAGAAGTAGCAGCAGTACGAGTCCTTCTGAGCCGAGAAGTTTAAATAGGAGGCTTGTAACTGTGAGGAGAACGAATGCAAAGCCGTGTAAGTGTAACGAAAATATAAGATGATCGATATAGAGTCTTTTTCTTCTAATATAAAAGAGCTTCAGGATCAGCGCGAAGATCGGCATCAGAATGAACAGCGCTATACCTGAATTCTTAGTAAATGCGTGTTCAAGATCCGCTTTCGTTATCATGCCCAATTCCAGGCGGATCGATTGTTTGAGACCAAGTTTGATGAGCCAACTTCGATCTGGCGCTTTTGCTTCGACGAGTGAATCGACTAAAGCGTCGCTGAGATCCGTTCTACCAGCGAGGTCATGTACAAATGTATCCTGGATTAACGTTTCATTGAAGAACTGAACCTTTAAGTTACCCGAGTTCGGGGGCGAGGATTGGACTGACGTGCTCCCAATAGAAGCACGACGAGGAGAGGAATCAGAAAATAGTGGTAATGATAGAAAGAAGACGAAGCTTGCGAAGATGTATAGCCGGATCGGTGGGACATAGCGCGCTCGCCTATCCACGATATAGTCAGCAGTCAACTGCCCCGGCTTTGTGAGGAGTGCTTTTGTAGTATTGAAAAATTTAGTATCAAAGTGCGTCAGTCCTTCGATGAGCTCGATGGTAAGATGCTTGATCGGCGCATGGTGTGAGTGATTCTCCTGACCGCAGTTCGGGCAGTAGTTGTCAATGCCGTCAAAACGGTACTGACAGTTCGCACACACAACACTTTTCCGACGACGCCTCGGCATACTCGATTACTTGCTTACGACTCCCATCAGTAGTCCATCGCCGACCGGCACGACTGCGCTGAACATTGCATCTTCCGCGGCAAATGCTTTGTTAAATTCGCGAATAGCCAGCACGTTCGGGTAATCCGGATTATCGGCGCCGATCGATTCTGTCAGCAGTCCGAATGCAAATGCATTGTCGCCGGCGATGACGCCACCGTTCTTAATGAGGCGGAGTCCTTCTTTGAGGTAGTTCTGGTAGTTCGGTTTGTCGGCATCGATGATAATGAAATCGAAGATGCTATCGGCCATGGTTTTCATGTGATCGAGTGCCGGTCCCTGTAAAAGGGAAATATTCTCGATATGGAGATGCTTGAAGTTATGGCGGGCTACTTCGGCATGTTTAGCATCATATTCGAGGGTAACGACTTCACCATCGGGACCGATCGCGTTAGCCATGACAGCAGCGCTATACCCGAAGAGCGTGCCGATATCGAGCACGCGCTTGGCTTTGATCGCCTTGAGGAACATGCCGAGAAACTTTGCCTGCTCTTCGGAGATCATGATCATCGGCACGCCGGCTTCGGCTGCGCGGCCCTGCATAAGCTCAAGCAATTTCGCTTCTTCGGTGGCGAAATTATCGACAATATAGTTGTACGTAGCTTCGTTAAGTGGCGTGCCCTTCATGGTATTCTCGTTATTCTCGAATAATAATTGCTCACAAAATTACGGCTGGAATGCGAACATGCCATGAAGTGTTGAATAGCCGCGTTTGTGTCGTCAAAAGTAGTGTGACACGATATCCAATCTTAAACCAAACTGTCTCTCCTTCGGGAGAAGCATACCAAGTATCCTGTATCACCGATACACCAGTCCCTCCGCCTGTCGAGATCGACAAGCCTGAGTCAAATTGTGGTATTGTCGGTGTTTACCACCATCCCGAAGCTTCTGTAATCACCTATTATGCCCTTCACTCGCTGCAGCATCGCGGCCAGGAAGCGGCAGGGATCATTTCCGCCCGTACGGAAACGAATGGGGTGAACAAACGGAAGTTCTCCATCTATAAAGACCATGGGCTGGTACTTACGGTATTTAAAGAACACTCTGTTCTGACCCGAGAACTCGCAGGCGATGCCGCTATCGGCCATAACCGCTATTCTACGACGGGCGCCAGCGGCAAAATGGAGAACATTCAACCGTTTTTCATGCAATATCGCAGCGGCAATTTCGCCCTCGCACATAACGGTAACCTCACCAATACTCGCCAAATAAGCGATGAACTCAAAGCTGCGGGCACGATCTTCCAGACAACGACCGATAGCGAGCTGATCCTGCATCTGGTAGCCCGGTCAGGAGAAAAAGACCAGGTCGCACAGATCCGAGAAGCGCTTCGCAAGGTTCGTGGGGCATTCTCACTTTCGATGATCACGGATACGTCGCTCATCCTTGCTCGCGATCCGCATGGCATTCGCCCACTGGCGATCGGCCGTCTGCGCCGCCCCGATGGAGAATGGGCATATATCGCAGCCAGCGAAACGTGTGCATTTGATATTGTCGGTGCCGAGTATATCCGCGATGTAAAGCCGAATGAGATCGTGGTGATCGACAGACACACGGTCGAAACGGGGCAAATGCGGTCGATGCAGATCGATGACGTAGCCCCCACTCCTTGTCACTGCATCTTCGAGTATATCTACTTTGCCCGCCCGGATTCGCGAGTATTTGAGGAAAGCGTCGATAAAGTCCGTCGCAAACTTGGGAAAAACCTTGCATCGGAAAGTCCGGTCACTCCGGCAGGAGACGGGAAGCGTCTGACCGTTATCAACGTGCCTGACTCATCGAATACGGCTACCCTTGGATTTGTCAGTCAGAATAATAAAGAAGGCAATTCGACAAAGTATGAGATCGGCCTGATCCGCTCTCACTATGTGGGCCGCACATTCATTCAGCCCGGTCAGGATAAGCGGGAGATGAAGGTCAAGATCAAGTTTAATACCGTTAAGGGTGTTCTCCGCGACCGGAAGATCGTTGTGGTCGACGATTCGATCGTGCGCGGCACGACCTCGAAAGCCCTGGTCAAACTTCTCAGAGAGGCGCAGCCCAAAGAGGTCCATATGCGCATCACTTCTCCGCCGATCACACATCCCTGCAAGTATGGGATGGATTTCCCGTCAAAGCGCGAGCTGATCGCAAACGACTTCAACAGCGATGAAAAAGCTATCGGTGACTCGCTCGGCGTGGAGACGTTACGGTATCTCTCCGTAGAGAAGCTCTTGCAAAGTGTGCCTTCGAAGCGGAAGAATGGCGATGCAGTCGGCTATTGTACTGCTTGCTTTACCGGCAACTACCCGGTACCGTTTGATGAGATCGCGTTGATGCAAGAGCACACCGACGACTAGGTTCTACTCCTCGTCGATCGAGAAGGCATCATTTCCTATTGATTTCGCGCCAGTAAGCTTTGCTGTGTAGTACGCTCGCGGCCTGAACGTCTTTTGCGATTGATAGAGCGGAGTGGCTTCTCCTTCTTTGCGAACGTAGATCGTATGCACTCCTGACGGGATCAGAATGTAATTGCGAAGCTCCAGGAAATTCACTGGCTTCGAATTACCATTACCGTCGACAAATAAAGGCGTCCCTTGCGGATCGTCTAAATAGAGTTGTACCGAGGGACTAGGCTGTGGATGATCTGCGATCCCGTTAATAAACCGAAAATAGGTTTTACCTGCCGGCGCCATTACCTTCTTCATACTATCATTAGCGAAGAATGGTGCAATTCGCGTCTCGCCATCCTGATCGACCTGGAATAAGGAGATCGTGTTCAGACTCGATGGGAGCAGCGAATCGGATGGAATCGTCAGGCTATCAAAGTGCGGACTACCATCGATGAAATACTCTGTATATAGTACTAATGCACTGTCGCTACGGATCGGCACAAACTCTTTGCCCATGAGCTGCGTCGCATTTGCAAACGGCGAGATCGATGTTCCTAACTCGGTCTTGAGAACGATGACGCCACCTTTGGTAAGGAAGTTGATGAATCGAACCCAGGCCGGGCCGTCAAAATTGATCGTGTCGGTATCGTGTTGAATGATGGTATCGGTATCGTGGAGGACTTCTGTTTCAACAGTACGGGCGCAACCGAAAAACGAACCAATAATGATCGGTGTAAAAATTACAAGCTGAAGTACTAGTACCAGACGGAGCACCGTATCTTTTTTTGCGGTTGCGACAGTCATATTCACGTAATTTTTAATCCTGCGCCGCTATACATAATTCCATGCGAAGATACGAAAAGTAATCGTTAAAGTGGTAAAAAGTGGGAATTTAAGGATGTTCCTGCTCATTTCCCGATTTCTATCTATGTTTGTATAATTCAACATATTCCCTTGTCTAAGCAACGCAAGAACAAATTTGAGACAAGCTCTGCAATTCCCGTAGAGCGCATCTATGGACCGGAAAACTCGGATACCTTTCCCTATACGCGTGGCGTCTATAGTGAGATGTACCGTTCGCGTCTATGGACGATGCGGCAGTACGCAGGATTTGCAAGCGCGGCAGAGTCCAATAAGCGCTATAAGTATCTGCTTGCCAGCGGGACGACGGGACTTTCCGTGGCCTTCGATCTTCCAACGCAGATCGGTTACGATTCCGATCATGAGATAGCAAGAGGTGAAGTTGGCCGCGTAGGTGTTCCGATCGACTCGCTTGAGGATTTTGATATTCTCTTCGACGGCATCGACCTTGAGAAGATCTCGACGTCGATGACGATCAATGCGACGGCATCGATCCTCCTGGCGCTCTATGTAGCAAAGGCGAAGCGACAAGGCGCCGACCTGAAGAAGCTTTCCGGGACGATCCAGAACGATGTCCTTAAAGAGTATGCCGCTCGAGGGACGTACATCTATCCACCGCGGGAGTCGATGCGAATCGTTACCGATATCTTCTCGTGGTGCAGCGCGGAGCTTCCGCAGTGGAATACGATCTCGATCAGCGGCTATCATATCCGTGAAGCGGGCTCAACGGCTGTCGAGGAAATAGCTTTTACGTTGGCAAATGGGCTGGCGTATGTTCAGGCAGCTCTTGATGTTGGTTTGAATATCGATGCCTTTGCTCCGCGACTTTCGTTTTTCTTTAATGCGCACTCCAATTTCTTTGAGGAGATCGCGAAGTTTCGTGCTGCCCGTAAGCTATGGGCTGTGCTCATGAAAGAGCGCTTCGATCCGAAGAAGGAAGAGTCGATGAAACTACGGTTTCATTCGCAGACTGCCGGCTCGACGCTCACTGCGCAGCAGATCGAGAATAACATCGTCCGTACAACGATCGAGGCGATGGCGGCAGTGCTGGGCGGCACACAGTCACTCCACACGAATTCAAAAGATGAAGCGCTGGCACTGCCAACAGCAGATGCTGCGCGAACCGCGTTGCGTACGCAGCAGGTGATCGCCTATGAGAGCGGTATAGCAGACACCGTCGATCCGCTTGCCGGCAGCTATTATGTTGAGCATCTCACGGAGGAGCTGTATAATCGGAGTCTCGAGCTTATTAAGCAGATCGACGATCTTGGTGGAGCGGTGAAGGCGATCGAAGCCGGGTTTTACCAGGAGCGTATCGCTCGCAGTGCCTTCGAATGGCAGAAGAAAGTCGATGCCAAAGAAGAGATCGTCGTCGGCGTCAATGAATTTATCGAAGCGGAGAGTGTAGAGCCTGAGATCTTAAAGATCGATCCGAAGCTTGAAAAAGAACAAGTAACGAGACTTCAGGCACTACGGACACGACGGGATAACGCCAAAACGATGTCTTCGCTCGCTGCATTGGAGGCTGCGGCTCGCGACGGATCGAATCTCATGCCTCATATTATTCATTCGATCGAAGTCGACGGCACGCTCGGCGAGATCGCCGATACGATGCGAAAAGTGTTTGGCGAGTATGGGAGTTAAAGTGGGGGAAAGTGTGGCTGAGATAATTATTATTTGTATCTACTTACATTCTGAATTTCTGTTTTCTGAAATAGTGTAGTATATTTGCAGCCTATTACTACGGACGCCATGCCGTAATGCTATAAAGGAAGTCATGCCGTTATAGCCAAGAATCATTTAGTTTTAGCCAGTATATCTTTCGAAAACAGATGTTTTCCAGCAAGGGACTAATCCCTTTCGTTATTGTAGCCTTTTTTACGGTATGCTCGTTTGCCCCGCAAGAAGAGCAGTGGACGGAGTATTTGGGTAAGCCATTTGACAGTGTCGTAGCCGCTTTACGCACTCAGTACCCGCATTGCGACACCCACCATGTATCCCCCGGCCAGGTAGTGGTTGCAAGCTGTATACCCTATGAATTTATAGGTGAAAACGGCTTATTAGTCCTGCGTAGCTCTAAAAAAGGGATAATTACAACATGTAGTTGGATCCGCGGTGAGCACCCCTCAATTAAGGAAATTCTTAATAATATCGACAGCTCGAATCGCTCGCAACTTGCCTTAAAGTTCGGCGATCTCGACCGGATATTCAACTCACTGTGGGAGTATTACGACAACAAGATGGGAGCAAGCTTCACTTCCACCGACGATGGCAGCTATTTATGGAAGCCGGAGCAGCTTCAGAGAAAGAACATTGAGTATACGATGACCAGGAGCCTGGGGTACATCGAATTCTCGGTAAGTCTTCGTAATACCGATCCCAAAGGCAAGAAAACCTCTAAAATTACTGGAAAATAGCCTGAAAAGCGGTTCTTTGTGAACTCTCACGTCTTATTCCGCGTTTAATCGCCTCTTGAATTCAGCCTCTCGTGGCTGCTCATTATTGAGATCAAATAACTTGTAAAGAAAGACTAAAGCAATGGAACATATTGTCCGTGCAATATCGAGCAGCCAGCTCCGTAGCGACCTTCCAGACTTCCGTTCGGGTGACACCCTTAACGTATCCGTACGCGTCGTAGAAGGCGATAAAGAGCGTATTCAGCACTTTGAAGGCATCGTGATCGCTCGTCGTGGCTCGGGCATCAACGAGACGTTTACTATTCGCAAAGTTTCCAATGGTGTTGGTGTAGAGCGTATCTTTCCCGTCAACTCGCCGCGCATTGCAAAGATCGATTTTGTCAAGGCAGGTTCGGTTCGCCGTTCGAAGCTGAACTACCTCCGCGCACTTGGTGCCAAGGATGTCCGCCGCAAGACAACCTAAATTGTTTCTCACTTCAACTCTGGTGCCCCTGGTATAGATAATATAGCCAGGGGCTTTTTATTGATGTCCACTTTCCGAGAAGTATTTTTGTTTTCAGCCGATGCTCTGCTCCGTTTATCTTAAGAACTATACCCTCGTCGACGAGTTGTTTGTCGACCTCAAAGCAGGTCTCTCGATTATTACGGGAGAAACCGGAGCCGGGAAGTCCGTCATTGTCGGAGCGCTTAACTTGCTTATTGGCGAACGTGCATCGCCTGATCTGGTCCGAGCAGGTTCAACGAAGGCAATAGTCGAAGCGGAGTTTGAAGTTGGGAAATTAAAAGAAGTACTACGCTTCCTGAAAGTAAACGAGATCGAGCATTCCGGCCTGCTCATTATTCGTCGTGAGATCACCTCGCAGGGAAGCTCAAGAGCATTTATCAATGACTCGCCGGCAACGCTGCAGCTCCTCAAAGGCCTGGGTTCGCTGCTTGTAGACCTTCACGGCCAGCATGATCATCAATCGCTGCTATATCCCGAGCGTCACCGGTCGTTTTTGGATGCTTTTGCAGGCCTGGATAAGAAGCTTGCAGAGTATGCGGAATATTTCACAGAGTACGTCAGGCTGCGTAATGAAATTTCGCGTCTCGAAGAGCTGAAGGCAGGATGGTCGCGCGAACGGGATTTTCTGGAATTTCAGTTCAAGGAGATCTCATCTGTTCAGCCAGAGGCTGGAGAGGATGAGCGCATCACGACCGAGCTTTCGGTCCGCGAGCATGCCGAAGAACTAACGGCTGCAAGCGCAGAGCTTCATGATTTACTCTATACTGCTGAAGATGCAGTCTATGCCAAGCTAGCACATGCGAAGAGCGTACTTGAGCGCATCGTTCGGCTTGATCCGACATTTGAGGATGCGTTGAAAGAGGTGAATGCAAGCCTACTCTCAGCACGAGAGTTAGGATCGATGCTTTCGCGATACTCAGAGAATATTGAATTCGATCCGGCACGCTTGAATGAACTTCGAGAGCGCCAGGTGGCGCTCTCACGCCTGAAGAAGAAGTATGGGCCATCGCTCGAGGAGGTGGTTAGCACGTTCGAGTCTCTGAAAGAGAAGCTTGATCCGGATAACGATATTGACGAGCAGCTTACTCGATGTGAAGCAGAACTGGCATTGCTTCGTAAAACGATGTCAAAGTTGGCTGCAGAGCTGCAGGCCAATCGTAAAACTGCTGCGAAAAAGTTTGAAAAGGCTATTCGTTCGGTGCTACAGGAGCTCGGTATGGAGAACGCACAGTTCGAGGTGCGCTTCGAGACTGACGAGATCGGGCAGGCAGCTACAAAAGCCTATGTAGAGGTAGACGCCAAGCCAGTGGTTACCTACTCGTGGGGAATCGATAAGATCGAGTTCTATATATCGACAAATACCGGTGAATCCCCAAAGCCACTTGCGCGTGTTGCTTCCGGCGGAGAAATCTCGAGGATCATGCTGGCTCTGAAGTCAGTACTATCGCACACCGATCAGATCGCGACCCTTGTGTTTGACGAGATCGATACTGGCATCTCGGGACGGGTCGCGCAGAAAGTAGGACGCGCAATGAAAATTCTTGGTCGTGAGCATCAGGTTATCTCGATCACACACTTGGGCCAAATAGCTGCGTTTGCCGATCAGCACTACGTTGTTGAGAAGAAGGCCTCCAAAGCTGCGACTGTCGCATCGATACGGATGCTTGATGATAGCCAGCATCAGACAGAGATCGCAAGGCTGATCGCAGGCGAAACGGTATCGCGCGAATCGCTCGAAGCGGCAAAGGCATTAAAGAAGGAAGCCGATGAGCTTGTCGCCTGAGATATCTTACGACGAGGCAATTGAGCGTCTCTTCAGCCTCGAATATACCGGAATGAAGCTTGGCCTTGATAATATCAAGGCGCTCATGGAGGCACTCTCCAACCCGCATCGTGCTTTTCCGACGATCCATGTCGCTGGTACGAACGGGAAGGGAAGCGTTTGCAATATGCTGGCCGCTGCACTACAGGCCAACGGGTATAAGACGGGGTTATTCACGTCGCCGCATCTGGTAAGTTATACAGAGCGGATGAAGATCGACGGCAAGCCGATCGCAGAAGAGCGTCTCACCGCATATTTCAAATCGATTTGGAATGACATTCAGGAGATCAAGGCAACCTTCTTCGAAGCGACGACTGCCATTGCTTTCCAGTATTTACGGGACGAGAAGGTAGATATTGCCGTAATCGAAACAGGGTTGGGGGGAAGGCTTGATGCGACGAATATTCTCGAACGGCCACTGGCGACCATCGTAACTTCGATCGGACTTGAGCACACCGAGATCCTTGGCGATACACTTGAGAAGATCGCCTATGAGAAGGCGTGCATCTTCAAGCCATTGGTGCCGGCAATTGTCAATGCGCCCGAAGAAACGCATCAAGTGTTTATCGATAAGGCCAGGGAAGTTGATGCGCCATTTTTCTTCGTAGATACAAAAGTAGATCTCGATTTCAAATCAGTTCTTCAAGGAGAACATCAGAGAGAGAATACACTGACGGTGATTGCATGTCTGAAGCAACTCACTTTGCCATTGGACCAGCAGAAATCATTGGAAGGGATTGCCCATACTACTCAACTAACCGGCTTACGCGCCAGGCTGGAAGAATATGCATATGAGCCCGCAGTAAAAAAAAGTGTGCGACTGTTCCTTGATGTTGCTCATAATCCGGACGGGCTTGCCAGAGTGAGAGATTATTTTTTGAAGCAGGATCTGCGGCCGGTTGTCATTGTCGGATTTGCTAAAGATAAGGATATTACATCATCGCTTGAGATCATTAGATCCTTCGCATCACGGGTGATCGGTGTAAGCGCTCAGATGTCCCGTTCTCTACCAGTGGAAGAACTGTATCTACTGGGGAAGAATATCGGGTTGGAGATTGAGAAGAGCCAAGATGTCAGGGGAGCTGTAAATGCTACTATCTCAACGAGTAAGCCAGGTTCTTCGATCTTGCTGGTAGGCTCCCATTACGTCGTGGGCGAATTTTTAAGACAGGCAAATTAGAGGCTTTAGTGCAACAGCCCCTCGGATTTTGCCGTATATTTGTACTACCAACCAGAGACAATCCCTCTGTAACGCTCCTTTCAAGTTTCCCGGGCTCTTATTTTTATTGCTAACCCGCGAATCTCACGTGATTTCCGATTGAAGTCATCCGTTTCTTGAAAGGTTTTCCAA
>JANWLI010000075.1 GCA_025450975.1 Candidatus Kapaibacterium sp.
ATTAGTGCGCTTGTGGCACACTAATAATCGAGGCACAATTAGTGTGCCGTAGCTGCCTCCGCTGCCCCTTCGCCATGGTGTTCTTCGTGGTGCTCGTGGGCCATCATGCCAATAAACACCGCTGAAAGCATCGTAAATACGTATGCCTGCAGGAACGCCACTAAAAGCTCTAACATGTAGATAAAGAGCGCGAACGGCACAGAAACTGCAAAACCTGCGATCACGGACTGGAACAGCATCGCCAGACCGATCAGCGATCCGATGACGATGTGGCCTGCCGTCATGTTCGCGAACAGACGAACCATGAGAGCGAACGGCTTCGTGAATAGTCCGATCACCTCGATCGGCACCATGATGACGATCAGGAGGATCTTCATCACGAGCGGCAACTCCATCTCCAGCAACCCGCCGGTGAAGTGCTTCAAATACTCTTTCATGCCCATGGCGCGAATACCGGCGATCTGCGTCAGGACGAAGGTACAAACCGCAAGTGCAAGCGTAACGCTGATCGCGCTCGTCGCAGTCATCGCCAGCGGCACGAGGCCGAGGAGATTCAAAATGAAAATAAAGAAGAACGCCGTCAGAAAGAACGGCATAAACTTATCGGCCCATTTCTTGTCGACGTTCGGGTAGACGATCTCGTCGCGCACATAGACGACAAGCGACTCAACGAAATTGTGGACGCCTTTGGGCACATTCGTTTTCTTGGCGCGGCTGCCTGCCTTACCTACGAGGAGTACAAGGATCACAAGTGCAAGCACCATGAAGAAACGTTTGCCTGTCAGCGAGAGGTCGAGCGTGAACCCCATCGGTTGGCCATCGACACGCTCCCACGGCGCTACCCAGAAGAACTGGCTCTTCGAGCGTTCTTTGGCGTACTGCCCTGCATCCTTCAGGCGATACTCGCCGGAATGATCGAGCCCATCGATGCTGGAAAAGAAATGGAAGCCATGATCGTCCGTGAACATGATCGGCAAAGCGACATGGGCACTGACAATATGGAGTTCGTAGGTATCTTCGGTGGCGTGATCTTTGAGGTTGTTGAAGAGCTTGCCGGCATCGGGCTCGCGGCTACCTTCTTTATAGATGTCGTTCGCATCGTGGCGGAGGGCCTTGTGGCCGCCACCATGATCTCCAGTCGAGGACTCGTGCGTCGCACCTTCATGTGCTGCAGTATCTTTGGTCGCATGGGGGCTGGACTCCTCACTCGCCCAAACTGGCGAGGCAAGAAATCCCATAACAACTAAGAACGCAACAAGCCTACGGGCAATGGTCATTGCTGATAGAGATCAGAATCCTTGTTTAAGTGCTTTTTTGTGGATATAGACGATCTCGACAACGAGATACGAGAAGTAGGTCGAGAACATACCGACAACCATACCGATCGGGTGCATGTGGAATGCGAACTGCGCGATCATGAATGCGAAGAGCGCAGTAAAGATGCGGACAACGACGGAGCCGAACGCTACGCCGAAGAATACATCATTCGGAAGCTCGACTGCCCACTCCGTGATGAAGAAGCTGATCGCACTCATCAACGTGCAGAGTGCCATACCGAACCAGCATGCCGTGGTGAATTCCGGCGATGCCCATGCGCCAAGCATGAGATATGCTCCGCCATAGAGTACGACTGAGACAGCAGAAAACCATACCAGAAAGAACTTCGTAGCCTGACGATTTGCGAACTGCTTCTCAGAAACGTGTGGCTTCACGAGACTGATGACATTATTAATTGCGCTCAATTTATGCCCCTATAATAAAGTATTTTGAAAACTATATACCTTTGGATATACAGCCTCATTAAACGATAATTTTAGGGGGTTTTGTTTCAAAAAACTTATATTTTTTTGTCTTTTGTGGGTAATTCCTGCTTCGGTTTAGCGGCGTTCTTCTTCTCCATCATGAGGACGGTCTTCAGAAAGTACCCCAGTCCCAGGACGGACCCAATGCCGGCACCGATGCCAATACCCATTCCGTTGCCATCCGGACCTTCGAGCCACCAGCCGATGAGGGCTCCGAGAGCGATCGTGGCGGCCATCTGAAACCCAAGAGTTAAATATGGCGCATTTTCCTTCATGGCCTTGCGGTATTCGGCCTCGGAATCGTCTTCTTTGCGGGAATGCGTGCCAAAAATGGGTTTAGAGGCTGCCTCGCGGGCATAATCCTCTATTTCGCGTTTCCGCTGCAGCTCGTCATCGGTCATGCAAATTCAACAAGTTACCGCCGACTGTTATTTCATGCTGAACGGTATTATATTATCTATCTTATCATTACGGAGGAAGAGCTCGACTGCAGGCAAGCCTCCGGTGATCTGCCCCCAGATCGTGTACCGGGTGTCCAGATGCGGCGTCGGCAGGTGCGTCGCAAACCACTGCGAGCCTTCCGTGTCCTTCCCGCTCGATGCCATGCCGACAACTCCGGGGATATCGTAAGATATCGGCGATATCTCCCGGCGGATCGAATACCCCGGACCGCCCGACCCTGTGCCTGTCGGATCGCCGGTCTGGATCACGAAGTTCGGTACTACGCGATGGAAGTAGTTCGTAGCAAAGTAGCTGTTTGATGCCAACTCGATCATATTCAGACAGGTCAGCGGCGCATCGTATTTATGAAGTTTGATGAACATCATCTCCTTGGCATTCTGCACGAGGAGCGAGTCCGGTGCAGTTTCGAGCCTGGTCCAATCGATCGGCTTGCGGCGTAGCTTCACGGTGAGCTTCGATGGCTTAGCACCGATCGCATCGAGCGTTGCGTGCGCACTATCGGCAACGGCGCCATATCCCTGATCGGCTGCCCACTCATAGATCGTACGGACCTTTGCTTGTACATGGTCGCCTTTCGGCTTAAGCCACTTCAGCGCTGAAAGTGTCGCCATCATCTGATCGAGCGTTAACTCTCCCTTGAAATAATCCAGATATTTTAACAAATACTCTTCGGCCTCGGCGCGAAACTCCGGTGTGTTAAGGATCGACGTATCCTGGATCGATTGCATTGCCTCTTCCAAAACTGCAGGATCGTGGACCAAGCTGGCGATGCGGATGAGTGCATGACGATAGGTATTTCCCAATCCGCTCGACTCTATGTCGTGCCAGTACTCTTTGTGTTTCTGCGCAAGTTGCCAGTGGTTTCTCATCACGCCAAGAGTGAATGGAAGCCTGATCGTCTCCGGATACGCGATATACCCCATGAAGCGCTGGAAGGCGAGCGTATCCATGACGGAGCCGTAGGCAGTCAGCACATGGAGTGTCGCGGTCCGATCGCGAAACGATGCGATATGATCGGCTGCTTCTAAGAGTGTCCATGCATCGCCACCGAAGCGTGTCAGCAACGCAACGGCTTGACCGCGTAGTGCGAAGCTCTGCTCGGTGCGCGCTTCCTTATTTGGATCGTACTCGGTGAGCCAGTCGCGGATCGTTATGGAATCCGGCCCCGACACCTTATTTGCTGCAAGCATCGCATCGAGCGTCATAAGTGCTGCGTTCGCAACGTGTTCAGAAAGGATGTTGCTGCTCGAAGCTTCATCGGTCACGCGTTTGATCGCATCGAAGATCGACGACGTCATCCGTGGCGAGCGGCCAAGTGCGTTCATGATATTGACGCGCACGCGCCAATCCTGCTCGCTGCGTGTTGCATTCGTGAGCAAGCGCATCGCCGAATCATTATGAACGCGGCCAAGCGCAAGCGCAGCGAACATTCTGATCTCCGGCATACCTAGGTCGTTAAGCAGCTCGCGGATCTCTCCAAGATGCGGGGCTAACCCTGCAGAATCTTCAGTACGCGATAATGAGTATGTCGCCCGCCAGGCAATTTCAACATCTGGCGACTTCGCATGCTTAAGCGCGATCTCAACAAGCTCGCCGTCCATCAGTTTTCTCAGTGATACATCGATGAGAGCGAGACTGATCCCAAATGCTGGCGCTTTCGGCCCTTCGCCGAGATCGGTAAGCAGTTCTTTGAACGATGACAGGTTCGACTTTGGAACGGTGCGCCCGAGTGTACGGAGCACTTCATTAGACTTTTGCTTTACGGCGATCTTCGCAAGCGCTTCGTAGGCATTGGCATTTTCGCCGAGTGTCCCGAGCGACCACGCGACGATATCGACGATCGCAGGACGCGTCTCTTTTGCCAGACGAGCGATCACTTGCGGGCGGACCGTCGTATCGCCAATATTGCCAATTCCCCATGCTGCGCGCCAGGCCACGTTCTCCTCGTTCGAGCCGAGGAACATGACGAGACTATCGGCATTGCGCCGCTCGTCGGTGATCTGAATGATCCGACGCTCGAGCGGGCTAAACTTTACTTTTGCAGAAACGGCGCTCCCAATGACAACGAGCGCAAGGACAACCAGACTAAATCGCATATCTAATAGACGCGTAACTTCCCAAAGCGTTACATAACGCCGGAAACGGGCTTTCGGTCGCAGGTTCTTGACTAGCTTTGCCTAAACTATCCCGGGCCTCTTATGTTAGAATGGCTAGCCTCATGAACCCATCTATAAGAGTCAGTTGGTGTGTTTTTGTGATTATGGCACTTGCTATGCAAGGGTGTATTGCAGATTCTGACCCAGCTGAAAAGCAAATCCCAGTTGACAAGAAGGAAGTCCCAGGAGTAAAGAAGCCAATCGCGTCTAGGTTATTTGCTATTATACCAATAAGAGACACAGGGTATATTGGTGAGAAATTAGTATTTACTTTTAAGATACTCGACACATCGGTTAAGGATCACTCCGTAGAATGGACTAATGGAGATTCATCATGGACAGTAGATACCCTGAGGACATCATTCTTAAAAACTGGTACCCATTCAGTAATAGCCTTACTAAAAGATCGCACTGGTAAAGTCTTGGATACAATCATTAGCGAAGCACATGTCCAACTTTACCCATTTATTATTTCCCCGGATATAATCGAGTCGGTAGCTACGCTTAGTATACCATTTTCTGTTCAAGCTCGTCATACGAACACCCTTCATCTTCGTTATGAATGGCACTTCGGGAACGGGGGCGTCTTATCAACTCATGACGATAGTCTGGTTTATTATCCTTACCCATTACCAGGAGATTATAAAGTTAAAGTCAGAGTATTTGAGGAAAGCACCAACAATCTATACGGCGAATCCAATACCGAAGCAACTGCAGTCATTTCTGCAATTGGCAATGCCTATTTGGCGAGCTTAGAGACCATGAATTTTATACATATTTCTTTTTCCGGCTTTAATACTGTTTATGTTATTGATAAACTAGGAAATCATACATTGAAAGGTAATCAGAACTGCCACCAAATCTTTTCTATGACTGGAGGAGACACGATTTTATCATCTCCAAAACGCATTGTATGGCAAGGCCCTTTCTTCAAATCAAAAGATTCGACATCTGTTAAATATAATGGAAAGTCATCATTTGACGCTTTGGCCATAGAAGGAGAAATCAATAGTAGCCTCAATCAACTCGACATTTCTGCTAGTCATCATTTCGGTAAAAGCGAGAAATGGGAGAATACGAACGGATGTTTGGATTGGAAAGAGGACAATGAAACAGTGCTCGATTTTAAAACCGTCCCCATTGCGTACATTAGTGAAGATACTATTACTTTTTCTTATTCAGGTCAAATAGCCAAATATCTAGCTAATAAAATATTAGATCTAGGTAATTATTTTTATTATTATTGTGGCGACGCCCCAAGAACGGCGAAGAGTACCTATCTTTCAACTGACTGGCAAAACAGTCAATACGTCCCAACGCTGACGGTAGCCTTTTATAGATAGCACTTCACAAATCCGCCGTTATCCACATTCCCTCCCAAACATTTTGCTGCTTCCATTTCTCTTCGTTATTTCGCAGCTTGTGCTTTGTGTATAAGTTATGCGCGTTGGGTTACTGGCAAATATTAAACCGGAAGGACTAAGTCTCTTAAACGTCAATGCCGATGGGCAGATGGACGACACGTATGCCGAATGGGATACGCGCGACGTCGTCGAGGCCGTGCGGGATGCACTTGCGACGCATCCCGATGTCGAGTGCGAGATCGTCGAGGCCGTGCCCGACATCGCCTTGCCGCGCCTGATGGTGCGCAAGTACGACATCGTCTTCAATATAGCCGAAGGCATGCGCGGCGCAGCACGTGAAGCGCAATTCCCCGCCGTCCTCGAAATGCTCGGCATTCCCTACACCGGCTCCGGCCCCTGGACCTTAGCAACGGCACTCGACAAAGCACGCACAAAGGAGACACTCGCCTACCACGGAGTAGCGGTCGCCAGATTCAAGACCACCGCCGACATCGGCGCATCGCTTGAGCAGATCCTTCCCGGTGCAACCTACCCCGTCGTCGTTAAGCCGCTGAGCGAAGGCAGCTCGAAAGGTGTGAAGAACTCGTCGTTCGTTAATAACGATGAGGAATTCCGCCGCGAGATCGTCCGCATCCGCAACGACTACCATCAGGCATCGATCGTCGAAGAGTACTTACCCGGCCGGGAGTTCACCGTCGCCGTCCTCGGCAACGGCAAGACAGCCCGCGTGCTTCCTATAGTAGAGATCGTACTCACCGAGCTTCCCGAACATGCGCGCAGCATCTACTCATATGAAGCAAAGTGGGAATACGACGTGCCCGATAGCCCGCTTAACATCTTCCGCTGCCCCGCCGAACTGACGTCGGAGCTGCAAAAAGAGATCGAGAACATCGTGCTTCGGACTTACCGCGCCCTCGAGTGCCGGGACTGGTCGCGCATCGATGTCCGTCTCGATAGCGCCGGCAAGCCTAATATTATAGAAGTGAACCCCCTGCCGGGTATTCTGCCCAATCCGGAGGAAAACTCCTGTTTCCCCAAAGCCGCCCGGACTGCGGGCCTCGATTACAACCAAATGATGCTGGCAGTCCTCAGGGCCGGCTGTGAAAGGTACAGGATGACGCTGGCCTAAATGAAGATCACTATCATATATAATGAGCCG
>JANWLI010000076.1 GCA_025450975.1 Candidatus Kapaibacterium sp.
TCGTCGGAGAAGTCGATGTCTATATCGGGCATCGATACGCGTTCGGGATTCAGGAAGCGCTCGAAGAGTAGGTTGTACTTGAGCGGATCGACGTTCGTGATGCCAAGTGCATACGCGACAAGTGAACCTGCAGCCGATCCGCGGCCCGGGCCGACGCGGACGCCGCGCTTGCGGGCTTCTGCGATAAAATCCTGTACGATGAGAAAGTAGCCCGAGTACCCCATCTTCTTGATGACGTTCAGCTCGAACTCGGTGCGCTCTTTTACATCGGAAGAGGAGAGGCTGAGATTGCGCTGCTCGATGCCTTCGTAGGTCAGCTTATCGAGATACTCATCAAGTGTATCGACGCCTGCGGACTCCGGGATCGGGAAGGTTGGCATCTTGATGTCTTTCGGCATCACGAGATTGCACTTTTCGGCGATCTCGATCGTCGACTCCAGCGCTTCCGGGAAATCCTTGAAGAGCTGCTTCATCTCCTTCTCGGTCCGGAAGTAGTACTCGGCAGTGCCGTAGCGAAGCTTCGTGATATCCGGATTATCGTCCTTGCCGGTGTCGCGAATATGCAGCAACACGTTATGCGGGACTGCATGCTCCTGCTTGAGGTAATGGCAGTCGTTGGTTGCCACTAACCGTAAGCCCAACTCTTTTGCCAACTTCGGTGCTAGTGCACGTACTTTCTCTTCGACATCGAGATGATGGTTCTGGATCTCGATGTAAAAATCGTTGCCGAAAATGTCTTTGTAGAGCGATGCGACTTCTTTCGCCTTATCGTAGTCGCCTGCAATGAGATATGGTGAAACGACGCCGCCTGCGCATGCGCTTGTTGCGACGAGGCCTTCGCTGTGTTCGCGCAAGATCTCCGTGTCAATGCGGGGCCGGTAGTAAAATCCTTCCGTGTAGCCCTTGGTGACGAGCTTTGTCAGGTTGCGGTAGCCGATCTCGTTTTTGGCAAGCAGGATAAGATGATGGTAGACCTTGCGCTTATTCGATGGGTCCTGGACCTGCTGCTTATCCCTGCGCGATCCCTGCGATACGATATACACTTCACAGCCAAGAATCGGCTTCACGCCGTGCTTGAGCGCCTTATTATAGAATTCGAAGGCACCGAACATGACGCCGTGATCCGTCAAGGCAACGGCAGGCATGTTGTTGTCTTTAGCGGCAGTTACAAGATCTTCGACGCGGCACGCACCGTCAAGCAGGGAAAAGTGCGTGTGATTGTGTAAATGGATGAAATCAGACACCGGAATTTGGAAAGTAGATACTAGAATGAAGAAACGAACGAGATAATTTCATCTTACGCTAAACTTGAGGCAGTAATTCTTGCCCGTGACAGAAGTATGTCGGAACTGTCTATTGAACATGAAACTCTCTCGCATACTTCTTCTTGCATTTACGGTAGCACTAGCAACACTTTCATCCGCGCAAGCAGCGGAATGGAAGAAGATAGGCTCCTTTCCGGGACGTATTTCCGTCATCTACTTTTACAATGAAACGCTTGGTTTCGTCTGTATTGGTACGGTGCCCGGCAGTAAGACGGTTAATCCTGCGATCTTTCGGACAACGGATGCCGGTACTACGTGGATCCAGGCATCGACACCGGGCGGTAACGGATTTGGCGTTAATGACATTTTCATGGAGAGCGAGTTAGAGGGGTTCGCTACGGGGGACAACGTTTGCGGTCTTATCTGGCGTACAACCGACGGAGGAGCCACGTGGGTAGTAGTTTCCGATCGGATTGCCGGCGACCATCTGGGAAATTCTATACGCAGAACAAAACTGGGATTAGTGATAAGCGATTTCCTGTCGCAAAAAATATATCTTTCTACCGACGAAGGGAAGACGCTCCGACCCGTCTATTCAGCACCAAAACCGGAACCGGTATTAGGGATGGATTTTGTCGATTCAGTACACGGAGTGGCAGTCACTTCTTTCCGCACACAAAATAAATGGGCCTATACAAATGACGGAGGCAATACGTGGAAGGAATCCAACTTCAGTATCGAATCCTGGTCGGTCAAAGGAATGAAAGGCACGTCAACGTTTTTCGCTACACCCGAAGGATATTCGAATACCGATGATTACCTTACCGATGTTATGCGCTCCGACGATTACGGCGCAACGTGGTACAAGGTCCACACCTTTCCGTTTCGTGTCACCAGCGATATCGAATTCAACGGGAATGTGCTTTACGTGCAGTCCGGGTTGATCGGTTGTAAAGACTGCACGTTTCCTCAGGGAAGGGGCATGTATCGCTCAACCGATAGCGGCGCTACCTGGCTCGGCATCGGTGGGCCGGAATACTGGAGCGACTCCCGCTTCGCTGTTACGAAATCCTGTCAGGGATCGGTCGTTTATTGTGCAGACAAATCTTCTAATGTGTATAGAGGAGTGGATACGATCGAACATCTCCGCCCCAAAAGCGATGCAGAGTTACATACGGCGTTCTTAAAGCCGGATATCCTCGAACTAACGTCCTGCATGACAGATTTCGCCTATGCCCGCATCCAAATCGATGAATGCTACAAACTTGTCGTGACGTCGCTCGAACTCGAGGGAAGAGACGCTTCCCGCTTTTCGATATCTCACACGCGCTTGCCATTTGTGCTTTCCGGAGATAGCGACTCCATCCGCGTTAATATTCAACGTAATAAAGCGGGAGAGTATATCGCCCAGTTACGGATACACGGATATTATGACTATGGCTCGGGCATTCGGGTGCCTTTCGATACGCTGCTCGATATAAAGGCGAGGGTAAGTCGTTCGGTGAATCTTGTCGCAGACCGCAGCCTGGTGATCTTTGATACGGTGACGGAATGTCAACACAACCAGGATACCACGATCAAGTTGACCAATCTTGGTTGCGATACGGTAACCATCACTGCCGGTCCGGGCGACCTTTCAGCATACTTTTTGTGTGACTCTCTTTCTTTCCCTATTTTGCTTGCACCGGGAGCATCGACGTTTGTTCGGTTTCACTTTACTCCTGATACATTAGGCAGTTACGCTGCCGGTGCCACATTTAGTGTTTCGTCATATGAACGCGTAGAGACATTTAGCGTAGGTTTACGTGGCGTAAAGTCGCACGTGCCGCCGAAACTTGCCGCGCGAAATACAGCAATAGATTTCCTCCAATTCACCCTGTGCGATCCCGGCGAGGATTCGTTGATTGTGCTTGAGAATACAGGCTGCGACACCTTACAGATTGTTGCGGTATATCTTCCGCCACAGTCCGAATTTAGTATTGATACGCCTGTGCTGCCGATCGTGCTGGCACCGAAGGAGACGGTTAGCATTCGTGTAAAGTTTCTTCCGGCCAGTGTTGGGAGCTTTAAGACAAGCATTAATTTCGTCGCGGAAAATCACGGTATACATAGGGAATACGCTGTAACGATTCGCGGCTCCGCAACGGCACGACGACCCCGGTTGGAAGTAGTCCCTGCATCGTTGGATTTCGGTACGATCTCGACCTGCGATGCGCCACATGATACCACTGTAACCCTGACAAACAGCGGATGCGACAGCCTTACGATCACGGAGGGACCCGGCAATATTGGGAATGGATTCTCGATCGATACCCTGCACTTGCCAATTACACTTGCTCCGGGAGAGAGCATAACGCTGCGATGCTTTTTCCGTCCTCCTGGTGTAGGTACGTTTCGTTGTACGCCCGAGTTCGTCGCCGATCGCTTCGGATCTAAAACGCTGATAACGTTTTTCATCGAAGCCGCTGGATCGGAAGGAGTAGGGGTGCTTGCCGTTGAGCCCCGTCGGCATACCTTTCCACCGATGTTGATCTGCGCTTCCACAGACTCGTTGATCGGTGCGATTACTAATTCCGGATGCGATGATCTGATCGTCGACCAGGTATTGATACCCGCTGAGCAGAGATTCTCGGTTGGCTCACTTAATCTTCCGGCTACACTTATGCCAGGTGATACGCTGCACTATAAACTCTACTTCACCCCTTTGGTAAAGGGTGAGGTCGAAGCGGCGGTCACGATAAAAGCTCATACGGCGCACTATTCAAAAAAGAGTTATACCGAGGTCATTCCGATTTCGGCGCGCGTGGGTGATGGAACACGTACACTCGCTGTTCGCGAATCCCATATTGATTTCGGTACGACGACACTTTGTACGGACCTCGACTCGACGATCACACTAGCAAACAATGGGTGCGACACGCTTACGGTATTCGCTGCAGTAATTGGCGGGAGTGGCTTCGTTATCGACGAGACTCTTTTCCCCCTGATCATTTTGCCGGGAGCAGCACGTCTGATTCCGATAGGGACAATTGTCGATACCGTTGGTCATAAGTTTGTCTCAGAAGCCAGCATCTCGTTTGTCAGCAATGCAGACACTGAAGCAGCTTCGCTGAGCTTAACAAGGCAGTATGTTTATCGGAGTGCGCATCAACTGAAGTTATTACAAAGCAAGAAACAGGATGCGGAGGGCAGGCTGGTATTTTTCGATCTGGTTATGGACAACATTCCATCCGGTTTACAAACGATCGATATCGATATTGATCTCAATGCCGATCTATTAGAGTTCGCCAATGCCTTCAGCGACAATGAGGTTGACTTTACTGATGGACATATACGCATCGTTGGAAACGCAGAAATTACAGCGCAAGACGATGTACTTGCAACGTTGGCATTCACTACCTATCTGACAGATGATTCTATTTCAGCTATCGTACTGTCGAACCCACGCCTGAATGCTCACGATGCTTCGTATGAACAATGTATTGCGAATGCTGCTACAAACGGGAATTCGTATACCTATCTCTATGAGTGTGGCGATCGAACACTCATCAACCAGCTTCGCCGTAATAAGCCCTTTGCAATAGAATCTGTTCGCCCAAATCCAGCTTCAAGTTTTCTCTTGCTGGATCTCACCTCAAAATTCGAAGGGATGTTTACCGTACGCATTTTCGATGCTGTCGGTAACATGGTATCTCATTCCGATGGCCTGCTCTTAACCGCACGCACCTATCGGCAGGATATTACAAACCTACTGAGCGGAACATACTTTATGAAAGTTACCAGCAGCGGACATCAGGAAGTTATTTCCTTCACGAAGATAAGGTAGCCGCGCCGCGTCGGATTTATTTTCCTGGCTCCGTGCTTGTCATAGCATGACTGTGGCAAAACCCCAGAACCGCGATTTTATCCGCGTCGGCCGCTCCCGCATCGAGGGGACGGGGGTGTTTGCCAAGCGGAAGATTCCGCGGGGGACGCGGATCGTCGAGTATATAGGGGCGCGGGTGCCTGTCTCGAAGTTTCTGGTTGAGATCAGCGAGGGGAAGCCGGCGAGTATCTATGCGTTTCGGCTTAATGATAGCATTTTGATCGACGGGGCCGTCGGGGGCAACGAGTCGCGGTTCATTAACCATAGCTGCGAACCCAACTGCGAGGCCTATGTGTTCGATGACAGAGCGTATATTTACGCAATGCGTGACATTACGCGAGGCGAAGAACTGACCTTCGACTACCAGCTCCAGCGAACGATCCGTTCGCGGGTGAGCAAGAAGGATAAAGAGCAGTACCCATGTCTATGCGGCTCCCCACACTGCCGCGGATCGATGATCGCACCATCTCGTCGCAGGCCACAGAAACGATAAATTTCATAACTTCAAGGAGCAATTAGTGAAAAAATCTCAATCGAAAAAGAGCCGTAATACGAAGGCTGCCATTGCAGCTACGATCATGGCCGTACCCATCTTCGCCATGCCGTCGAAGGGACTGACCCAAGTACGGACGGCTACCGAGACGCCGGTTCAGGGGAAGTCTGGCAAGGTGTATTGGAAACATAGCGCAGTACTCGAAAAACATAAGGGCGACGTGTGGCTCGCAGGTGTCGGCGATGGGCATACGATCTATCAGAATTCCCAGAGCGACTTCTTTTATATCGATCCGAATACGGGCGATATGAAATTTCTATCGGACGATTACTTTCACAAAGGACCTTCCGGAGATACAAAAAAGACATTTGTATTACCCCATGTGCTCGAAAAGAGTGGTTCGCTCAAGCGATCCGGTGGGGGCCATGTCAAGATGGATATGAAGGTAACCTTGCTCGGTGTCGACGAGAAGGGCAACGTTATCCAGCAAAACTCCAAGGGCGAGAAATTCTACCTGAGCCTGACGAACGGCGACATGGTGTTCGTGAAGTAATTCGTAGCTTTCTCCAAAAGCAAAAGATCCACTACACAGTAGTGGATCTTTTTTTATCTACGGCAAAGAATTCCTCTCTTAGAGCGGGCAGCGCTCTCGATGATCACTTCAAGGACGACCGTTTGTTAGAACGGTAAAAGCTTCTTTCGCTGGTTCCGCTTAATGATGTCGTTAAGCAGCGTGACCACTAAAAGCAGGACTTCGACGATCATGATGATCTTGGAAGTCTTACGTCTGATCTTTTCAATTTTGTCCATGGATCTCTGGTTGGGGAGAGAAAATTTTAGTTGCGGTGGACGGTGTTCACGGTATAGACGCCATCGACCTCCTGGCCCAGCTCACCCATACTTTTGCTGAAGCCATCGCGGAAGGTGATCCACCGTGCTTCGTCGTCATACGTGTATTCGCGAAGCTCTCTGCGCAGGATCTCGTTCTTTTCCTCAAGTGCTGCGATGTGCTCGGTATACTTATCGCTTGCCGTATTACGCAGCTCACGAAGTTTTGCCTGATTTGCATCGATCTGCAGCTCGGCTTCGCGCTTGAAGCTTTCCCACTCGGTCTCAATGACGGCTTCTTCGGAGTCAAGGAGCTGGGGTACAATTTGTGAGTCGGGGAGGTCGGCAGCTTCGCCATCGTAATTCCTGTCACATCCGCCAATTAGCAGGGCACCGCTAAATACTATCGCTTTAACAATCATCTTGATCATAGCTCGCTCTCATTATCTCATCGTGGTACGGAGAGGACCAGTAGACATCTGAACGATGTATTTCAATCAGTATGCCACGGTCCCCCACCGACACTTATGAGTTTCGCGCGTAGCGTTATGAATTTTCAAGATTCATGCAAACGGTAACTACTTATCTTTGGTAAATACGTCTTCGATCGAGTTGCCGAGTTGGTCCATATCGCTCTTGAACTCGCGTTTGAACTCCTGCCAGGTCGTTTCGCCTTCGATCTTATAACTGTTCAGGCGTACTTTAAGCGTATCGATTCGAGCTTCGAGGGCAGCGATGGTCTTTTCGTACTTCGCCTCTCTCGTTCTTTGAGGCGGGCGATCTTAGCCTCGTTTGTATCGATGCGGATCTCGATGTCGCGTTTGAATTCTTCCCACTCGCCCTGGGCGATCAAGGTGTTCTGGACTGAATCTGGATGGGTATTCGTCGTTTCTTCTATTTTTGCATTGCAACCAATGAGGAGGAAACCGGTAAGAGTGAGGATTCCTAGTAAGTTACGGTACATGATGATGAGTTGTTGTTAACTTCAAGACAAGCACCTTTGAGCAGCAATCAATGTGCCAAAGGCCCCAGGGAGAGTGAGCACTAACTCTTATGAAGCACAGGTCGTTCGGCGAGGCGGTCGAGCATGTTGAAGAAATAGTTGTGACCGTTATAGCGGTGAACGCCATCCATGATGGCGAGTTCGTCCTGGACGAATGGCGCGGGACGCAGTTCGTGCGCACCTTCTTTAACAAAGCTTTCAGCGAGGCGCGGAGTCATCTCCGGATGGAATTGCAAGGCGACGATCCTGTCGCTGAGCGTAAACCCCTGGTTTAAGCATGCCTGCGAATGGCCGATATTGATGGCGCCATCCGGGATAGAGAATGTCTCCCCATGCCAATGGAAGGCCGGAAAGCGTTCTGGGAATGCAGAGACGATGGAGTGTTTGCGGGCGTCGGCAGTTGTAATGATCTCGTGCCAGCCGATCTCTTTGTGGTTCATGGGCGTCACCTGCGCTCCGAGGACATTGGCAATAAGCTGCGCGCCGAGGCAGATACCAAGGACCGGCATGCCATGCTCGATCGCACGCTCGATGAAATGCTTCTCTTCGCGGAGCCAGGGATGTTTGGCAACATCATGCACGCTCATCGGGCCGCCAAGGACGACGAGCATGTGAAAGTACTGATGCTTCGGAAGCGGCTCATCGAGGAAGAGGCGCGATCCGCTGACCTCATAGCCGCGGTCCTGTGCCCACTCCGAGATGCTGCCGGGTCGCTCGTGGGGAGCATGCTCGAGAAAATGTATGCGGAAGGAATTCATAACGTCATCAAATATAACGCATTATTTGTGCCAGACATTTCCTTCCGGTTACTCGATCATCAGCTTGGTTAGAAGAACGCCATGTGAGGTTTTTACTTCGGCGAAATAGACTCCGGCCGCAAGTGTCGGAAGTGCGATCCGCTTGAGATGATAGGCGTCGGTTTCAAATACCTTTTCGCCAAGCATTGAGCGAAGTGTGAAGTGTTGTGCATCTTCTGCTTCGATCGTAGTAAAGCGTCGGGCCGGATTTGGCCAAAGCATCAGTTCAGCAGGTTGCTCGACGTTTGGTTTGACATCTAGCGGCAGCGTGAATTGCTGGAAGAACTCCCAGAGCAAGTTGGGTGCAGAGAGAGGATAGTTCGTGCCATTCGGATACGCATGCGTGAGACCATTGAACAGGATAAAGTTAAATTCCCACGAAGCAGTTGCTGCAAGTGTATTGAACCGATAGCGAAGGGCGAGCGCGGTCGAATCTTTCGTATAGGTCTGGTTCAGCCCGAATACAGTTAGAAATCGGTTAAGAGTGCCTCTGAAAAGAAATAATGTCGTATCGTTAAAGGGGAGCTCCGGTAATCCAAATGGGGTATAGTAGCGATCATCGGCTGTACCAAAGCTAAAGACGATCGGGATCATCCGTTTCGCTTCTCCCGAATCCGGTTGCGTCAACGGCCCGGCAGCGGCAGCAACGGCGGCAAACATATCGCTTGCTTCGACGGCGAGTTTCGCAGCCATAACGCCGCCATTGGAAAACCCACTGACGTAAATACGGCTTGCATCGATAGCAAGTGTTTTCCCGATCGTATCGACCATCCTGCGGAAGAACTTGACGTCGTCTTTAAAGGTCTGCCCCGGGCATGCTACCATCTGTAAGTCGCCGTTATTCCACTTCGTCGTCATATGCGGGTTCGCACTATCCTCGGTCACACAGTACCGCAGCGAGGACGGGAAGACGGTAAGGATCTTCTCTTCCTCGCCTTTTTCCTTCCA
>JANWLI010000077.1 GCA_025450975.1 Candidatus Kapaibacterium sp.
CGGAGCGTGCGGTGAGTATCGGCCAGCTCGTTATTAATGGCAATACCGACGGTATTGGCGATACGTTACTCGGCAATCTGAATGTGAAGGGCCTCATCGCCTGCGCTGAACATACGCCGACGTCGCTCTTTATGAACGATACGGTATATACAGGCACTGCCGATACGGCGACGGTCGTCGTTACCAATTGCGGCGATGTTGCTGCAACCTACAACGGCACGATCAATGGCCCGGATGCAAGCGAGTATACCTTACTTACGCCAAGCATCGGTGTGATCGCGCCGAATGGCACGGCGACATTTACCGTTGTTTTCCATCCGACAACGAGGGGTGCGAAGTTAGCGAACCTGCGGATCACTGCTCCGGATGTGACGACGATGAATATCCCGCTCGGCGGCTTCAGCGGTTGCGCTGTTCCGACTGCGGATGTGACGGTCGAAGCGCCGCGGACGAAGACGGGTCTGACAAATCCGGTCACGTTCTGGGTGGTGATCGAGAATACCGGCAACCTTGATTGGAATATCGGCACACCGGTAGTCACACCGACCACAGTGTTTAACTTTGTGGCGGCCGGCTCGGCGACGGTCATTCCTGCCGGCGGCAAGGATTCGATCCTGATCTCCTTCCATCCGAACGACTCGACGATGTTCACGGCACGCATAACCTTTCCGGGATCGGGTCCGTGTGCGGAGAGCGAGCTTCGGATCGATCTCGTCGGCGAAGGATTCTTTGATGCTGCGGTGAAAGATATTCGTGCGGTCGACGGATTCATCCTTGAGCAGAACCGGCCGAATCCGGTGGCAACGGGCATGACGACGTTCAGCTACACCGTGCCGCAGACGACGAGCGTTCGCATTACGCTTGCTGATGTAACGGGCCGCGCGATCCGCGAGCTAGTCAGCGACCGCGTTGCTCCGGGCACATACGAGGTGAATGTCGCGACGAGCGAATTGCCGTCGGGTACGTACCTCTATGTCATGGAAGCCGGTAATGCACGATTAGTGCGCCAGTTGGTGGTGACGAAGTAAGTCACAGAATATTCTCTTATATTCGAGGGCAGATCTTTGATCTGCCCTTTTTTATTTTATAGAAACCGTTATGGCCAAACAACCTTCCAAGCTTCGCAAAGAAGTTGAGTAAGCATATACGCTCAGCGATCAACTCCAGGTACAACTGCAAGCCCTTGGCCAGATGCGCGGCCCGGTTCGTGTTCATGTCAAGCCTTCATCGACAGGAGATACTGAGGCATTCGCGTTTCTGGTATTGATGCAGGCGGCGAAATCTGCACAGGACGATCTCCGTGGGATCCTGGAGCAGATGCAACAGATTAACGAGAAGAAGCAGAAGCTTCGCAGATTACTGGAGAAAAAGCGAGAGTCGCAGGGACGCGAATACGACCTTGAATCTGCATTTCAGCTGGTTGCAACCCTGTACGCAAAACAGCTTGAAGCGGACGCCATCGATTTGCTGAAGAACGATCTTGACTCGATGAGCGAGATGGGGGAAATGGAAAGCCTGCGTCTGCAGATGGCGATGGACCGGCTGAGCAAAATGATGAGCACGCTCTCGAATATCCTCAAAAAGATCTCAGACACAAGCAGCCAGATCGTGCAGAATTTGAAGTAGGCTTACGTTGTTCTAGAGCGCTCATATGCAAGGCGAACGTGAAATAGCGTGGGTGACCGGGGCTTCGCAAGGGCTGGGATGGGCTATTGCCATCGCGCTTGCCAAGTCCGGTCGGAATGTTGCCGTGAGCGCTCGTAACGAAGAAAAGCTGAACGTACTCGTCAAAGAGCTTGAAGCATTTGGCGTCGAGGCAGTGGCAGTACCGTGCGATGTGCGCGACGAAGAGGCGATCCGCACGACGCTTATTATGATCCGCACTGTCCTTGGCCGCTCACCGGATATTCTCATCAATAATGCAGGTGCTGGCGGTTGGCCTGCGTTCAGCGAAGTATCGATCGAAGAATTTGACGATGTGATCCGCACGAATCTTGTCGGTCATTTCATATGTATTCGTGAAGTACTTCCGCCGATGATCGAACGCGGTAGAGGGACGATCGTCGAGATCCTCTCGACGGCCAGCAAACGCGCATATCCGCATGGCGCTGCCTACATCGCATCGAAGCATGGAGCGCTCGGCCTGATCGAAGCGGTTCGCGATGAGGTGCGCTCGAAAGGCGTGAAGGTGATCGGTGTTGTGCCCGGCGCGACAGAGACAGATATCTGGTCACTGGAGATGCGCGACGAGCATCGCCACCGCATGATGCAGCCGGAAGATGTTGCACAGGCAGTCGTCGGCTTGCTGGAGCTGCCAGACCGGGCATTGCCGGAGGAGCTTATACTGCGGCCGATCGGTGGCGATCTTTAAGGAATTACGAATTAGGAATTACGAATTATGGCGTTGACGCGAGAGAACCCGTTCGAGAATCCGATCACAAATATTTTTTCTAACTTGAAGATGACGACAGCATCGACATCGACTATGCATCGCCAGGTGCATGCACCGACGGGTTCTGAGCTTGCGTGCAAGGGATGGCTGCAGGAAGCTGCGTATCGGATGATCCAGAATAATCTTGATCCCGATGTTGCCGAGCGGCCGGAGGAGCTGGTAGTCTACGGTGGTTCGGGTAAGGCTGCGCGTAACTGGGAGTGCTACGATCAGATTCTTGCATCGCTCAAAGATCTTGAAGCGGATGAGACGCTGCTTGTACAGTCCGGTAAACCTGTTGGTGTACTAAAGACGTATCCCGATGCTCCGCGGGTGATCATCAGTAATTCGCAGATCGTCCCGGCGTGGGCGAACTGGGACGAGTTCAGGCGTCTCGAAGCAAAAGGGCTGACGATGTTCGGCCAGATGACGGCAGGAAGCTGGATCTACATCGGGTCGCAGGGGATCGTCCAGGGCACGTACGAGACGTTCATGGAATGTGCGCGCCAGCATTTTGGCGGTACGCTTGCCGGGCGCTCCGTGCTCACTGCCGGCCTCGGTGGTATGGGCGGTGCACAGACACTTGCAGGGACGATGGCAGGTGCTGCGATCCTCGGTGTTGAGATCGATAAGACGCGCATCGATAAGCGCATCGAAACCGGATACTGCGACACATGGACGGACGATCTTGACGAAGCGTTACGTCTTATCGATGAAGCAAAGGCTGCGAAGAAAGCGCTTTCGGTTGCGCTGCTTGGTAATGCTGCCGATGTTCATCCCGCGCTCGTGAAGCGCGGATGGATTCCAGATATTGTGACCGATCAGACCTCGGCCCACGATCCATTGCGTGGCTACTATCCATCAGGATTTTCGAAAGATGAAGCCGATGCGTTGCGCGTGAGCGATCCGGATACCTATGTGAAGCATTCGCGTGAATCGATCGCAACGCATGTGAAGGCGATGCTTGCCATGCAGAAAGCGGGAGCGATCGCATTCGATTATGGTAATAACATTCGCGGCGAGGCGAAGACGGAAGGCGTGGAGAATGCATTCGATATTCCGGGCTTTGTGCCGGAATACATCCGTCCGCTTTTTTGCGAAGGCAAGGGTCCGTTTCGCTGGGTAGCACTTTCGGGCGATCCGGAAGATATCCTTACGACCGACCGCGAGATCCTAAAGTTGTTTCCGGACGATAAGATCCTCCATCGCTGGATACCACTCGCCCAAAAGCATATTCATTTTCAAGGATTGCCTGCTCGTATTTGCTGGCTTGGTCTCGGCGATCGTGCGAAGGCTGGAGCAATGTTTAACGAGCTGGTACGCACAGGTAAGGTGAAGGCGCCGATCGTGATCGGCAGAGATCATCTTGATTGCGGCTCTGTCGCAAGTCCGAACCGCGAGACGGAGGCGATGCGCGACGGCTCCGATGCGATCGCCGACTGGCCCATTCTCAACTTCGCCCTCAATGCAGTCGGTGGCGCGACGTGGGTGTCGCTCCATCATGGCGGCGGCGTAGGGATCGGCAACTCGATCCATTCAGGCATGGTCATCGTTGCCGATGGCACCGACGAGGCTGCGAAGCGTCTTGAGCGCTGTCTGACCTATGATCCGACGATGGGCATTCTGCGTCATGCAGATGCTGGCTATGAGCGGGCCCAGGAGATGGCACGTGAGCGGGGTGTCCAGATTCCAATGGGGGAATAACCGCAGAGGCGCAGCGGACGCAGAGAAATTCCGCAGAGGTTATTTGCATAAATAAAGGGCGGGCACTTGTGTCCGCCCTTTTTCGATCATCTATGGGGAACATACTCCTGCTTTTGCCCCTCAGCATGGAGAATGTATGCCTGCCCAACTCTTTCGGAAGAGCAGGTTATTCTGAGAGAAAAAGTAATGCCCGACATGGGATGGGGAGCCTCATTATAAAGACGCTTTGGCCGGTCGAAAGTTACAACCAGAAGTTAGCTATTCAAAGAACTCCCTATGCAGATGCTTTAGCGCTTCGAGCGAGCGGTCTTCGTCGATGAGGATGATGAAGCTTGATTCGACGGGGAAAACGGCGCGGACGGGGTAGCGGCGGAGTGCGCGCAGCAGGCGTTCGCGGATGGCTGCGAGGTTTTGCTGGGCGTCGCGCGTGCGTACCAAAAGCGAGATCGCATTATGCGGGCGTTCTTCCTGAACTGCATAGCCCGCTTCTTTGAGGGCTCGGATCAACGGTCGCTTTTCGTTGCGCGGATAGCAGATCGTGATCTCGGCGTCGCTTGCCCAATAGTAAAATGCGCGTCGCAATGCGAACGACGGAATGCCGTCGCCTTTTGCGAGAAAACTTTCCGATTGCTTATGATCTGCTGCGTCTTCGGAGCGGACGTAGAGCGTTGCAATATTCTGCTCGATCGAAAGTGCAACCGGCTTCGGTGCGCGGATGTGACCGTGCTGCAATGTGATCGATGTGCCGCTCAGGACTTTCTTATCCGGCGCCGTGACGCGGATGATGGCGTCCGAGGATGTTGAGATCAGTGGTCCTGCAACCTGCTGATAGAGTGCTCGCATACCTCGGCGTCCCATTTCGTCTGCTTCTTCGAAGCTGAGCGTGCGGATCGGTTTTGCATTCGGCACGAGTTCAGGATCGGCTGTGAAGATGCCGGGGACAGATTTCCAGATCACCACTTCGCGCGCGCCGAGGACGACACCTGCAAGCGTTGCCGTAAGATCCGAGCTTTCCGTGCCCATCGTCGTCGTCTCGCCGGTGACGGTTGCACCAACGAAGCCTTGCGTGAGTACGATGTTGCCATCAGCGAGCAGCGGACGTACGACGGCGTTCGCGCGCTTCGTCGTCTCTTCGATGTTCGGCTTAGCGTTCGTGAACTCGCCGCTTGTGGTGATGAACGTGCGTGCATCGACAAGTTCGACGGGAAGATCGTAGGTGCGCAGCAGGCCGTAGATCAGCTGCGAGCTGAACTGTTCGCCTGCTGCGAGGAATGCATCGAGCGTGCGGGGCGAGAGTTCGCGGGTGATGGTTACGCCTTCGGTGAGCTTTGCGATCTCGCCGGCGATGCGGCGGAATTCGGTGATGGCGTTCGCGTACGCTTCGGGCGTGAGGCCTGCATTATCGGCAAGCTGCTCGTGGCGTTCGATGATGCGCTCGAGCGTATCGCCTGCTTCGATGGCCTTGCCGTTCTCGGCGTATTCGGCGATCTCGCGCAGGCGGCGCGTCGTATGGCCGATGGCCGAGACGACGATGACGAGGCCTGCGTCCTTGCGGCGCCGCGATTCGGTTTCGAAGGTACGCGCGACGATCCCTGCAAGCTGCTCAAGCCCGCGTACCGACCGCGTCGTCGCTCCTCCGAATTTATAAACAAGCATTAGAGGTGAGAAAAGGAGATTTTATGTAGTTCGGTTCAGCATGAAAAATGTCGTGGAAACCTGTTTCCATTTTTTGCCACGAATTGCAAATTTGTCCCTGAAACCCATTAGTTTTCAACGATATCAATTTACACACACACATTTCTTCCATCCTTGTGGAAACAAGTCGATAGTTGATAGTCGATAGTCGATAGGAATTTACACGCGCCGTACAGCGCACCTTTGCGATCTTTGCGAGAACCACCCAGGGCTTCACGCAAAGGCGCAAAGAAGACGCAAAGGACGCTAAGACGATGCATATTCATAAATCCATTCATCACGGTCAAATTTACACCATCTGTGGTGACAGGTGGGGATTCAATTTCTTGATTCGCTAGCCCCCTCTGCCCTCACCCCGACCCTCTCCCATAAAGGAGAGGTCTTGGTTAAGGCTTGGAGCCTCTCCTTTACGGGAGAGGGAGACGATTTACACCTCTTCAATCATGTATAGCTAACCCCTTGATATGCGCCAAGATAGTTGTGCACCACACATGCTGCCTGGAATTTACACGCCGCCGACCGAACGCCCGACCGTCCGTACGTCCGACCGTCTGCATACGCCTATCCGCCCATACGCCTTGTACAATTTACACGCATATCTCGCCAACGCCTGATCTGCTTATAGCCGCCACTCAGGCTGACTGAAAACCTACACGCGCCGCGCCCCGCATTTCCCACACGCCTATCCGTCCATCCGCCTACCCGCCTTGTAGAATTTATACGCATATCCCGCCAACGCCTGATCTGCCCGAAGCACCACTATAATATAACAAAAAGACACAGGTGCCCGCAAGGTGCCCATGTAACTTTTTGTTCACATTTTATCCACATTTGAGCGGAGGCTTTATTTCGGCTAATAAAGTGTGACTAAATCGAGACTCGCGCGTCTTTTTATATAGATCATCATGGTCACCCAAAACGACAAGAAAATATATGTTTGAAAAACTGTAACCATCCCGGCTCTGATGAGTTCTTGGTTTATAGGAAGAAGACGCAATGAAGCTGAAGTATCTTATAGTTCTGATTTCTGGACTTATCAGTCAAATTGGATGCGATAGTGGGGTTACTCCACCAGCAGATAATCCTGTCATCGACTCAAATTATTTAGCTGTACCTGAGATTGGATCAGGGAATTATGCTTTTACTAGTTGGTTTAATAAAAAAATATACTATGCTGGGCCGCTAAGCAGCTTTGAACTTACAGATAGCTTTTCGATAGTAAATAACAAACGAAGGATTGCTAATCTTGGAGGTATCAGCTTTCTCTCAACAGTAATCCATGATCACAAATTACTTTTGATATCCAGTCAATATGGAGACATCTCAATGGGCGACCTCTATGAATTAGATACCGCAACTAATCAAACACAACTCGTTATCGATAGCCTAAATATCTCTTCGGCATTTCCTTATGACAACGACTCAATAGTGTTCTACTCTTACGGCAAACCGCTGGGCTCGGCTTATGGATACTACGTAATGTCCAGAACATCGAAAGACAGGAGACTGCTCTTCTCCTACGTTTCTGAGTTGGGTCCTGATGAGGTTGTCAATGGTTTTGATTTAGACGCGGATAAGAAAATTCTCTACTTTCCTCTAATAAAACGGAATGCTCCACCAAAGATTGGACGGTACTTCATAAATTTGGGAACGACCGATACTCTTCCCGTAACATTTCCGAGTACCGATGTAAAATATTGTCTATGGCTCCGGCTAAACTCTCAGAAATCTCAACTGCTGTACTCAAGGTACCCGAAAAAAATTTCGCTTGAGATACCCCCAACCGAAAGTACAGAAACTGGAATTATTGATCTGACTTCGTTCGACCTAAAACTTATACCTCTTGCTCCCAAAAATGAGAAGGGCGTGGGAGTATTTCCTCAGTGGTCTGATGATGATAAATCCCTTAGTTTTGGCTACGCGAAAGTAGATAATACCGGCCACGTATATCCCTTCTCAGTTTTTATTCTAAAACGATTTTAGCTTTTCATTTTTTAACAGGAGAATCATTAAATGCTTAGACTCCCTTCCCCAAGCTGGAACAAGTTAGCAAGACTAACGGCTATTGTTCTATCTAGTTTTATCCTCTTTTCTGATAAGGCTAAAGCCGATGATACGCTTTGTGTAAAAAATATTGAAATAACCGACATATCTATTGTCGGCACTCCATTTGTTGACAGTAATGTAAATTTACAAATCACTCTTTCTGCCAACCTACCCGGTTTTTGTGAGATTGAATACCGATTTCCTGGTGGTATCGCACCGGCAAACCAGAACCCTGGAGAAAAATCGAGATTCGATACCGTTCTTGTTAGTCCCGGTATACCATGCGTACGTAATTATCCGATGAAAGTTTTTGGATCAGGCCATTCCTTCCTGGCTGTAAACACGAGATTGATCGGTCATCCAGTGGGTGCCGGGAATAGCAGCTATAGGTTTATAAAAGTGAGACATCGTTCCAATAGCTCCAAAATTATTTCTGATGCATTTGGCGCCGACGATACATTGATTGCAATTATGGAGACTCTGTCTGATCATGAGCCCGCAACGATTGATATCAGCGGTCGAGTCTTTTATTGGGATCAACAACTTGCCGGTAGTGATTTAGGGTTATGGGATTGTACTGTTACACTATATTTCAAAAAAGAAGAAATTGACGATACCGTTTATATTCCGGTATATAGTGGTGGACAGTGGGCGTATGATTATTTCACAGGTGAAATTCAGTTCAGGGCTGCTCCATATTGGACTAGGATAGATAGAGAGGGCAACTTTTCATTTCATATTGAGCACAATAAGGATTTAAGTAGTTATAGCAGGTTTGTGCTAGTAATAAGTAGAGATAATAGTGCGGCTATGCTGGACGAGTCACCTGGCCTAGTCACCAGAGTCGAACATGCGATTGGCTCTCCCAGTCATTATTTTTTTAATTCTTTTTGGCACGATGTCGGTGCTGAGATTGCCATTGGCAGCCCATTACATATCGTTGAACCGGGCATCGAAATAGAAGTTCAGGCTCAACCGGGGGCGCTCTTGAGAAATACAATGATATCTCGAGAATTTATTAAGGCCCGTATCGGTGATCCGCCAGACAAAATTCGTATTAGGCTCTCGACAATTGATGAGGGTACGGCTGGGAAGTTCTACCACGAGTGGGTTTTTGGTACAGTATTTCCTTGGTATGAAGTTGATCAACTGATAAAAATAGCTCCTGACTTTCAGTTTATGCCAACCGTCGGACATGAGTATGGCCATTATGTAAATTGGCATTGGTGGCATGAACCAGAAATGGTTACCTCCCCAAAGCCTATAACAGAGGGGTGGGCAGAATTTTACCAATTTGCAGTTCGTTCGTGGGCACATAGACAGTTCAACGAACCTACTTTATGGAGTTGGAAAAATGCCGAAGAGTCTCCTTATGCTGATCCTAGGTACGATGGGATGTCATATGTAGATAATCGAGACGTGGCTGGGTTCGCAAGCGTATTGTGGAATCTTTACGACTCGTACGACGAAAATACGTTTCAATCACAAAGGTATGACAATTTTAATAATGATGATGTCAATCTGGGAGCAGAAGTATTAACTACATTTCGCGACTACCGATCTGTCATTTATCAGGGAATACCACTGTATGAAAACGTTATCTTGCAGGATAAGGATTCGACCCTTCAAGCGGCTATTGTACAAATTTTTGAAAAGCAAATGCCGACCGGCGACGGCGTTATGCATTCTGCGCAAATCAAGAATCCACAATTTACAAAGGATTTTGTAAACAAAAAAATCACATTTTCGTGGGATCTCCAAACATATTTGAGTGTACCTTGGGCATTCTCTTCAAATGCTGCGAATGTTGAAAGTGGGTATAAACTATATAGATTCGAAAATAATGCATGGGCACAAAAAACTGTATTTACACCAGGTCTTATTACTAGTGGCATTTACACAGATCAAACAGATATACATGGTATTTATAAACTCACTGCTACAAATGCAACAGGCGACTCTTACGGTGCATTCATATTCGACTTTAGACCGCCGCTTATAGATATTACCGGTTCCTTGTTTATGACTACGGCTCAAACTGTCACCTGGACTGCCTCAGGGTCTCGAGGAACTCCCACATACTCATATGTTTGGTATATGTCATTCAATAACTCAACATGGGCTCAAGTAGGTACAGGAAGTACGTACTCCTTTAATCCGTCCACAGATGCAGATTTCTGGCTAAAATGCATACTCACCGATCAAGAGCCGGCGACGACAGAAGACGTTATACATGTCATCGTAGTTGAACCTTGCTTCAATTGTCCTGAAAAGAGAGCGAGTGACATTGCCGACAATTTTTTCAATATTTCTTCAAATTATCCGAATCCATTTTCTTCGACTTCACTAATTGAGTATTCTCTACCTATCGATGTATACTTGAAAGTTTCTGTCTTAAACAGCATGGGTCAAATCATAGACATTCCTTTCGAGTCACAAGCAAATCGTGGTAAGCATTCACTCGTTATAAATGCTACTAACTTACCGAATGGCAAGTATGAACTTATTTTTCATGCTACCACTCCTGAAGGAGGCGCAATAAGCAAGTCTACATCCATTGTGGTGATGAAGTAAGAGCTTCGCAATTCCTAATGAAGCCTGTTCAGGAATGAGGATTTCTGGGATTAAATAGGGACTGTACAGGATAAGGGATTCTTCGCTTCGCTTAGAATACAGCGGACGATTCATCCTAAATGGTCAATCGTCAGGCGAATGCCTTCTAATACTAGCTGCGTGTTGTAGCAGTGGATCGCTTCTGTTTTTCCTTCGAGGAGTTTTGCCAGGCCGCCGGTTGCTACGACGATGGGGGCTGCTTCGGGAAATACTTCTTTTGTGATGCGCGCGATCATTCCTTCTGCCTGCGCGAGTGCGCCGAAGAGGATGCCTGACTGGATGCTATTCACCGTTGAGTTTGCGACGACGTGTTCGGGAAATTCGAAGGGGACTTCGGGAAGCTGCGAGGCGAGCGCGGAGAGCGCTTGTACGCTTGAGGCGATGCCGAGTGTGATGGCGCCGCCGAGGTAGTCGCCGTTTGTGGTGATACAGTCGTAGGTTGTTGCCGTGCCGAAGTCGATGACGATGATCGGTCTTTTCTCCGTGCGGCCGTAGCGTTCGTAGGCTGCGTATGATGCAATGAGTCGGTCTGTGCCGACGGCGAACGGATCGGTATAGTGGTTTGCCATGGGCACGTCGTTATTGCCAATGATGCGGATCGGCACTTTGCTCAGCACTGCATCGATAAGGTGCGCGGTCTTATTTGTGACTTCCGGGACGACAGAGGCAATGCCGACAACGTCGGGGCGTGCGATCTGCGTCATCTCGCGGAAGAAGTCGGGGCCGACGTTGCCGCCGTCTTTGAGGGTTTCGTGCGAGAAGGTGCGCAGAAGTTGGCCGCCATCGTAGGCGCCGTAGGTTGTACGTGTATTGCCGATATCTACTGCGAGCAGCATCTTAGAGAATGCGGAGCGTTGCGTTGTCGTAGGCGCGGATCGTCCCCATATCGTTACGGACCCATAAGAGTCCGTCATCAGTAATGCCAAGATAGGTTAATCCGTTCTCCGCCGTTCCGTCGGGCGCCAGGAGGTCGAAGCCGCGGAGGGTACGCATCCACTCAAGTTCGTGGGCGACATCGAACATGAGGCTTTGCAGGCTGCGGTATTCGTCGAGGGCATTGCCGAAGGCTGCGAGGATGACGGAGCGGACTTCCTCGAGCGAGTAGTCGACGCCGGTAATTGCTTTGAGCGACGTTGCGCGATCCTCGAGGCCGTTATCGAACTCGGACTGATTGACGTTCACGCCAATGCCGATAACGACTCCGCGCAGCGACGAGCCCGTCCAGAGCGCATCGGAGAGAACGCCGGAGATCTTGCGCTCGTCGATGAGAATATCGTTGATCCACTTCAGGCGTACGCGGTCGGACTTGAATTTAGAATCGCTTTTTGCGATCAGCAAACGCAGTGCGCGCAGCAGCGAAACGCCTGCAAGGAATTGCATCTTCTCGATAAGTCCGGGGGTGACCTCTTTGAGGACGATGCTCATAAGAAGGTTCTCGCCGGGCCGGTCGTGCCAGCGGCGATTTTCGTAGCGGCCTCTCCCTGTCGTTTGGTGCAGGGCCTGGATCACATCGCCATGCTTCGCCACGCCTTGTTCAAGTTCGGCACGGGCATGCGACTGCGTCGAGGGCAGCTCATCGTATGTGTGTATGTTCCACAAGTGACGGCACTAAAATACTACAATTTTGATCAGGCAAGTTTCTTTTCTTCGAGAATATCTTCGTTAAGCGCTTCGAGGAGTAGGTCGCGCTCGATGGGGACGATACCAAGTTCTTCGATGACAATACCGGCTGCGCGGTTCGCCATTATGGCTGCTTCGCGTACCGAGGCGCCACAGGCATGAGCAACGGCAAGCGTTGCAATGACGGTGTCACCTGCGCCTGAGACATCGGCAACTTCGCGCGCACGCGTCGGGATCGAGAATGGCTCGCTCTCGCCGCGTTCGAAGAGCAGCATGCCTTTTTCGCTGAGCGTGAGCAGGACGTTATCGGCGCTGAGCATCTCGAGCGCTTTCGTGCCGGCTTTGCGGATCTCGTCGTCGGTGACAAGGCGCATGCCGAGTGCATCCTGCATCTCTGCGCGATTCGGTTTAAAGACGGTTGTATGTTTATACTCGAAGAAGTTATCGAACTTCGGATCGACGAAGGTCGGCACCTGGTGCTTGCGTGCGACTTCGATAAGTTTGCGGATGAGGCCGGTGGAGAGTACGCCTTTATTATAATCTTCGAAGACGAGCGCGGAGAGTTCGCTCATGTGCGACTCGATGAGCGTGAAGAGCGCTTCTTCGACGCGCTCGCTGACCGGATGCTTCTTCTCGTCGTCGATGCGTAGCATTTGCTGTGAGCCGGCGACGACGCGCGTCTTGACGGTAGTCGGGCGGTCGCCATCGCTGACAACTCCCCTGGCCGTCACGCCTTGCTCTTCGAGTAGGCTTCGCATGAGTTCGCCTTTGCTGTCGTCGCCGACGACGCCGAAGAGCATCGGCTTGGCGCCGAGCGTGTGGATGTTGTGGCCGACGTTGGCAGCGCCGCCGAGGCGGACTTCCTTGTGATGGATCTCGAGGATCGGCACGGGCGCTTCGGGCGAGATGCGCGAGACGGCGCCGAACATGTAGCGGTCGAGCATCAGATCGCCGACAACGCCGACTTTCGCGTTAGAGAAGGCCTTCCCAAGTGCAGCCAGGCCGTTTTCGTTAAGGTACGTCATCTAACGCAAAATAACACGTTAGCGGCAGATTTCATTGCCGGGGGGATTTTAACACAAAGGGCACAAAGGATGGCACGAAGGTCCACAAAGGGGATATCCCTGTTTTTAGCTTGCTTTCGCGGGGCACAGGTTCTTGCCCGGCTTCTGATGAAGCTTATCGGTCCGGGCTGCGTTAGAATAGGGCTGGAAGGAGGTGGTTTCAGGGGAGTATTTACTGCTACTAACTGTTTTGAGCCTTTTTTGTATTACTAATGACAGGACTTGCCCAAAGTCTTGAGGCGAAGCTGCATTCGAAGGAAGCGAAGGTCGGAGTAGTCGGGTTAGGCTACGTCGGTTTACCGCTTGCCATTGAATTTGCCTCGAAGGGATTTTCCACAGTCGGCATCGACCTCGACGAGCGCAAAATCGCCTCGCTTATCGAGGGGAAAAACTATATCCAGGATATAGCCGACGACCGCGTCGCCGAAGCGGTTGCCAACAAAAGTTTTCGCGCGCAGGCCGGCTATGGCGGAGTCGAAGATCTCGACGTCATCTATATATGCGTCCCGACACCCTTTACCGATAACAAAGAACCCGACGTTTCCTACATCCGCTCGGCAGCAGGCGAGATAGCAAAGCATCTGCGTGACGGACAACTGATCATCCTAAAGTCAACGACATATCCGAACACGACCGAAGGTGTCGTGCAGCCCGTGCTTGAAGCGACGGGGAAGAAAGTCGGCAAGGAGTTCTTTTTAGCGTTCAGTCCCGAGCGTATCGATCCGGGCAATAAGAAATTTCATACTGCCAATACACCGATCGTCACCGGTGGCGTGACGGCTGATTGCACTGCGCTTGCAGTGCTGGCGAACCAGCAGGTGATCGAGCAGGTGATCGCCGTCTCGAGTCCGAAGGTAGCGGAGATGGAGAAGCTGCTCGAGAATATCTTCCGCTCCGTGAATATTGCGCTTGTGAACGAGCTTGCGCGCCTGTGCGACCGTATGGGCGGCATTAACATGTGGGAAGTGGTCGATGCTGCTGCGACGAAGCCGTTCGGCTTCATGCCGTTCTTTCCGGGTCCGGGAATTGGCGGGCATTGCATCCTGATCGATCCGTACTACCTCTCGTGGCTTGCGCGGGCATACGATTTTGAGACGAAGTTCATCACGCTTGCTGCGGAGACGAACGAGTCGATGCCGTTCTACGTGCGCGACATGGTCATCCACGAAGTTGCGCATCTGCCGAAGAGCATTGCAAACGTGAACATCCTGGTGCTTGGCGTTGCCTTTAAGAAAGGTGTTGACGATACACGGCATTCGCCTGCGCTGCGCGTGATCGAGTTGCTGATGGCCGATGGTGCGCGCAACATTACGTATAACGATCCTTTCGTTGCCGAGACAGAAGCAGGGAAATTTTCGATGAAGTCGGTTGAGCTTAACGATGCTTCGTTACGCGCAAGCGACATTGTGCTCATTACGACCGATCATGCGGAGTACGACTACGATCATATCGTGCGTACGGCATCGCTTGTGATCGATACGCGTAATGCGACGAAGAACATTACCGATCCGGCATTGCGTCAGAAGATCGTGTTACTGGGCTCCGGCCTTACGAGGGAGAACTAAGCGAGAGTGTCAAAAAAGAAGATCATATTCGTTGTCGGCGCGCGTCCGAACTTCATGAAGACTGCTCCTGTACTCGAAGCGGTCCGTCGCGATGCGTCCGACGTGTTCGATGCGCTGCTGGTGCATACGGGCCAGCATTACGATCCGAATATGAGCGACGTGTTCTTCGCCGACCTTGGTATGCCGCAGCCGGATAAGTTTTTAGGCATTGGCAGTGGATCGCATGCCGAACAGACGGGTCGCGTCATGGTCGAGATGGAAAAGCTGATCGCCGAAGAGAAGCCGGACCTTGTGATGGTAGCAGGCGATGTGAACTCGACGCTTGCATCGGCTATCGTTGCTGCGAAGGCGTGGATCCCGCTTGGGCATATTGAGTCGGGGCTTCGTTCGTTCGATAGGGAGATGCCGGAAGAGATCAACCGCATCGTTGCCGACGAGTTTTCGCGCTTCTGTTTTGTGACGGAGTCAAGCGGGCTCGAGAATTTGAAGAACGAAGGC
>JANWLI010000078.1 GCA_025450975.1 Candidatus Kapaibacterium sp.
ACAAGCGCGCTTGATACCGAAAGCGAGAAGTTGGTGCAAGAGGCTATCGAGCGCTTGCTAGAGCATCGCACAGCCATCATCAGTGCACATCGTCTCTCGACGATCAACCGCGCCGATAAGATCCTTGTGCTTGATAGCGGCAGGATCTCCGAGCAAGGGACGCACGAGGACCTCTTTGACAAGAACGGCTTATACCGCAAGCTCTACATGATCCAGTCCGAATCTGCTCAGAAGAGTATTGTCGATGCCTGATACCGGCGACCAGCAGAAAGCCTTTGCCGATAAGCGCAGGCGCAAGAAAGAGCATCTCTATGCCGAGCCCTGGCACCGTAAAGCAGCAAAAGGATTCGAACGCCTTGGCAAGAAAGTAAGCTTGCGTCTCCTCGGAAAGCTTCTCCGCATTACCCCTATTGATGGCCCGCTTCCCTTCGATCAGATACGTTCAGTTCTCTTTCTCCGCTCTGATGGTATTGGCGATGCAATTGTAACCACTCCCCTCTGGCGAGCACTCAAGCGCAGACGTCCGGATCTCGTCATCGGCGTCGCCGGTAGCTTCCGCAATATTCCCGTGCTTGAAGCAGATCCAGACGTCGATCACACATACGATTTTGCTAATCCCGATAAACAGCTTCGCAGAGCTGAGGTCGACAAAGCCCGTGCGATGAAATACGATCTTGTTTTTGGGTGCACATATCATCGCACAACGAAGACTGCTATCCTAGCACGTCGCGCAAGTGCTCATGGCTATACGGCATACATGCTTCGTGGCAAGCCGGATAACAGGGTCTACCTGTTTTCGAAGATGATCTTCTGGGAAGTTGCCTTTGAGAAGCATATGACGCTGCAGTTGCAACATATGCTGGAAGAAACACTAGGGATCACCCTCAGTGAGGATGAGCAGATGCCGTCGCTTCACATTCCCTCCCGTGTTCTTTCTTCTACTAAGTCAACCATTGAAGAACTGCATCGCCGGCATAATACTAAGACTATTGTCACGATAAATACCGAAGCAGCATCAGCCCATCGAGAATGGGGCATTGAGAACACCTGTGCGTTCGCAGAGCGACTTATCAAACAGCATCCCGGGATCTATGTCGCGCTGACCAGTTCGCCTCATCGTGCCGAAGAGTTGAAGTCGTATCTGGCCTCACGATCGCTCAATGCGAACATCGGCTACTTCCAAACACCCACGATCTTTGATGCTGCAGCCCTCATCAATGAAAGTGCGCTTGTCTTAACACCGGACACATCGATAGTGCACGTCGCCAATGCCCTGCAAAAGCCGGTGATCGGATTTTATATCAAGGACACGGAGTGGAAGCCATTCAATATTCCCAGCTACGTCTTCATCCCAAAACGTGAAGCGCCGATATCAACTGTTAGCGTAGAAGATGTACTTGCAGCGGCAAACGACCTGCTTGATCCTACCTCCCAGACCTCGAAAGAGAAACTTCTGCGTTTGATCAGCGATAATTGATCATCACCGGGCTCGGCGTGAACGAGAGGACGAAGATCACAAATGCCAGGGCGCCGATAAGTATTCGTTTTTTATCCAGTGGACGTTCGTCAGGTACGGCAGGATGACCGAAGCGAATCACGATAAAGATCAGAATCACCCAGACGGTCCACGTCGACCCGCCATTGACGACAAACGGCTCCAGCCATTCAGGTGCGCGATCTAAAAAGAAGGTCACGATAAGCTCAGGAAGTGCGAGGACAGTCAAGCATATCGTCGTTAGAATGCCTATTAACTTGTGGATACGTTTCGGGAACATACCGAACGTCAGATGTCCGCCATCGAGCTGACCGACGGGCAGAAGATTCAACGCCGTTACGAAAAGCCCGAACCAGCCGACGATCAGCATCGGATAGTGGTACATCTCCGTCATCGGCGGGACATAGCCAGAAGGATTTGCGAACAGTGCTTCCAATCCTGCATAGAGTAATGTTTTCCCGAAGGTAAGCTCTAGCTGTGGTGCATCAACATACGGGTATCCCGGATGAAGCGCCTGCAGATACTCAATACCCGGCAACGTTGCGAAGCCAATGATAAGCACAATAAGACAGATAACGAAACCCGCCAGCGGTCCTGCGACACCGATATCGAACGTCACCTTCCTGCTTGGTAACTGCGAGCGGACTCGGATGACGGCTCCGAAGGTGCCGAAGTTGATCATGTCGCCGAGAAACGTCCCGGGAAATGGGATGTAGTACGGAAGTGTCGTATCGACCTTATGGTAGCGAGCAGCAAAGTAGTGACCAAATTCATGCGCCGAGAGAAAGAGCAGCAGCATTAGCGAATACTCCAGCCCATAACTGAAATTCTCCAGCGCGAACGGATCCTTCCCAACCCAGGCAACGCCGGCAACCGTCGTCGTAAACAGTGTTGCCAGAAAGAGGACGATATGGAGCCAGATGCGGTCTTTTTTCACGTGTCTATTTTGGTGAGAATCGAATTCCTACTTGAAAGCCAGCTTCGTTCTTGTCGCCATCAACACCGTAACGCGAATGTCCGGAATGATATTCGGCAAATATTTTCAGAGCCTGATCTTCAAACGTTTGGCGTTCGAAGGCGATGCCGCCAGCATATGTAGGAAGTGAAGGGCCAGCGGCAGCAGAAGCATAGAGGATAAAATCGTTTTTCTTGCCAAGACGCAACACACGATAGTCGACAGCGATCGGAAACTGGAAGGTCGGCTCGTACTTATTTACTTGATGGAAGACATACTTAATGCCTACTGATGCAGTGAGTGTTCTTCTACGATTAGTGGCAAGTGCTTCAAGAGAAACAAACTCTCTGCTGAACTTGCTCGATGACCCGCCGACAACTGAATCTGTTGTCCCATCGACATAATGTGACGAGATATGGCTGAGGCGCGTACGAAGTTGTATAAAATTCTTTATCATCCCAACCCATAACGGCGAAACGGAATACAAACCGAAGAAATAGTCTGCTGTTTCGACTGGAAACCGAAACCCTTCAAGTGTTTTTAGTCCGCTCCAAACAAGAATTTCCGCACCGACGCGTGTTCTGCCAAAACCAAGGAAATCGCTTCCGTAACCTGCTTCAAGTAGAACGCGCTCAGGGGTATCATCGTAAGAGATGCCGAATCTATTCGGTTCTAAGAAAGAGCCATTGAGTGCCTGCCATTTGGGCATTGGCGCCTCCTCACCCCATAGCGGCGCGCCGGTTTCCGACATTATTTGCCCATAGGAATTGAGGCTAACTAGTACGAACAGAAGGAGCCAATACCTCATACCCTATACACCCGCTCCTTCCACCGGACATTCTTCTGGAAGTACAGGATCGGCACACACATGAGGAAGAAGAACAGATAGACTTGGTAAAATGGAAAGAAGAAGAGTCGCGCCGGTCGGCCGATCGATACGAATGTCGGTATCAGTATGGCCAGGTCTACGCCGAGCTTTAGGCCGATCACTGTGAGAAGATATTGCGAATCAAGTACGAATGGCGCAACGACTAAAAGCACAGCGCCGATAAAGCCGAGGAGCAGGATCATCCACCCGGGAGCTCCGATCGCCTTCCCACCTGCAACCCAGCGATGTTTCTGCCGCCACCACGTCGTGAAATCATTCGGCGGCTCGGTCAGCACGGCAATATCGTTATTTGCTTTGAACTTCGCCTTCCATTTCTTTGAATGCCAGACTGCCTGAAAGAGCGCAAGATCTTCAGTGACGCTAAAGTCGATCTTCTGATAGCCACCGATCTCGTCGTACGTTGCTTTGCGCACAGAGAGGTTATTCCCAATGATCGAAACCGGTACTCCATAGTTGATCCCGGCCATACTCAGCGCTAAGACCTGTACCATCTCAAGACAGTGCGCTCCGCTAAAGATCGTATACGGCTTCAGCGAAGTCATGCTGGAGACCATTCCCGTATCGGCATCATACCACCGTACATGTTCCTTCGCCCACTGCGGCTGCACGATACAATCGGCATCGGTCATCAACACGATGGCGCCTTGCACCCGATCCATGCCCTGGATCAACGCATTCACCTTGCCGCGAGCGTTCTCATTTTCCTCGGTGATCGTGATGATATTGATATGCCTATGCCTATCACTCCAGGATTTGAGAATGTCGGCCGTAGCATCGGTCGAACGATCGTCAACGATCAGAATATCAAGTTGACCGTCGGGATAGTCAAGCGATGTCAGCGAACGCAGACACGCATTAATATGCTCTTCCTCGTTGCGTGCGCAGACAAGGACGGTGACGTTCGGAAAGTTTGTGACAGCCGTCGTTCTTCGCTTTAAGCCGAGCAAAACTCCGGGTAGGTATAGCAAGAGGCCGACAGCATAGACGCAGGCTGCTCCAAAGACCACTTGACCGAAGAGTGTATCCAATAGACCGTTAGTTAATGCCAGGGGATAAGCTCGGCATGAAAGTCGACAAAGACGTAATTCGGATTTTTCGTGTGCAATTGCATGAAGATCTTATCGCCGACTGCAAGCTTCCCTGTTCCGGCAGGTGTGCCGGTAAAGAGCAGATCGCCGGATCTTAGCGACATCGTTTTTGAGAGATACGACACCATCATCTCGGGTGAAAAGATCATCTGGTTCGTAAACGCTCGCTGGCGAAGTTCGCCATTGACATAGAGAGAAAAGCCGAGTTCTTCGAATGGCGGCACGGCACCGAACGGGATAAAGTGACTCATCTGCGCTGAGCCGTCAAAGCCTTTGGCAAGCGTCCACGGAAGGCCCTTCTTCTTGGCTTCCGATTGCTTGTCGCGTTGCGTCAGATCAATGCCGACTGCATAGCCGGCAATAATATCGGCAGTGCTGAAGGTCGGCACATCGCGTCCCGAGCTTCGCAGACAGATCACCAGCTCCCCTTCGTACTCGAGGTTCTCCGTTCCAGGCGGGTACTCAATGGCAGTGTACGCTCCCTGACGGAAGGCACAGAATGGTTTGGTAAATACGACGGGGTCTTGCGGTACTTCGTTGCCAAGCTCTTTTATGTGCTCGACATAATTGCGGCCGATACAGTAGATCGTCCCCAACTCGTAAATGCGACCTCCGGTGTCTCCTTCAAATAGAAGCTCCATACGCTATGGGTGTGTTAGGCGTTCAAACGAAAATACGTAGGTTAGCGCCGTGTAAATATGATCGGCCCCGATGGCAGCCACTCTTCGGTTACATTTGCCATCGTATATAATCTATCTCTCTCGATCTGTACAAAACGATTGATCTGCAGTACATACAACAACTGTGCGCCTTTATACCGCAGGCTATCTCCATAAAATGGCGGTTCAAGCGTGACGACGATCCGGCCGGTGGGCACATTCATCGGCTGTTGCTTGGCTCCTCCGGGAAATGGATAGGCATCTCCTTCGCTCTGGCTATCATGACCGACGGGATCATCGAAGAGCCCATACAAAAATTCATGATAGGGAGAAAACTCGTAGTCAGCAGCCCAAAGCCCGTACCGCCAGCCATGGGAAAGCTGCGGCAGCGAAGTTACTGACGATAACGGAGATCCGTTATTGAGATTCATCAGGTAAAACTCTTTCTTATATGCGTCCGGATCAGGCGACTTCGAAGTAAAGGTAATACCGCCTGTTGCCTTAGTAAAATCTCCGAGATACGACATTGATAGCAGCCCTTGTCTGTTCTTGATCTCAGTCTTCAAAAAGGGTAATCCGGGAGTTGGAGGCTGTTTGGTAAGCTCGATCGTCACCATTGCCTCGGTCATGCTATCCGGTGGAAATTTCGGAAAGAACCGTCCGAAGATCACGGTAGAGTCACGAACCTGGAAGTCATTGAACTTTGTATCAGATGCGAGGGTCCATTGTGAATCCTTATGCTGGCGAACCCAGAGTGCAAAGACCTCGCCGTCGCGCAAGGGCCGGAGCTTCCTGACGCGAAATTCGTAGTCAACCTTGTAGGTCGTGTCGATCTGGTCGTCCGGCGGCTCGACCTCACTATCGCAGCCAACAAGAAGATTAGCAGCAAATACTAAAAACAGGAGATATGGTGCAACGCGCACGATCATTTCTTACTTAGCTTTTTTCTTTTTCATTAAAGCAGCCGGAACATCGATCTCCATTCGCAACAATGCTGCTGCCAGGGTCTTTCCCTGCGCATCATGCTTGAGGCTGACCGTACCGCCGCCGCCGAGGGTATTATGTAAAAGGAAGTTCAGCGCCCATAAGTTTGGCAGCTCGAACCGATCGACCGGACCGAGGCAAATACCCTTAAAGTGCTTCTTTACAGCAGCCCGCGTAACATATTGTTTTATAACCGGATAAAACTTCTCTTCGCGCGCGATAAGCCCAACGTTTGCGGCGTCGCCCTTATCGCCAGAGCGTGCATGACAGATATCGATCAACTGTACTTTCATTATACTTCTTCTACTATTACGCGTGGAGTTACTGCAGTCTTTCTCAGGAGCGCCGGCCAGTAGGCGACGACATCGCTAGGCTTCGGTCTGCCACCGGCAAAGCCGGTCACACTTGGCGGACCCGTCAGAATCAGCGGAGCCAGATTGCGGCCGAACTCCTCGATCGACTTCTTGTCCTTACCCCGTACGCCGAATTTCACCACGACTTCCTGCACTTTTGCTTCCTTCGTCGGCGTCAGCCCTGCATGGCAGGAATTGAAGCCAAGATACTCCGTCCGTACTTCATCAAAAACACAACCGGCCTTCTTAAGTCGCCCGCGAAGGATCTTGTCAGCCATTCTTGCCTTTTCCATCGCCTCAGGCCAGGTGTAGGTCAACGTACCTGAAGCGGAGAAGCCATCGTTGTAGGACATCGACACTTTGTAGAAATCCGTCGCCGGACGCCCTTTAATACCAAAGACCTTGACGCGGTCTCTGCCCAGATCCTCGAGATGGATCGACGTGAAGTCGGCGATGCAATCCGGAGTGATATACTCGCGCGGATCGCCGATCTCATAAAGCAGTTGCTCGGCTACGGTCTGGCGCGAGACGAGGCCACCCGTCTTCGGATGCTTCGTGATAATAAACTCGCCATTCGGATATGCTTCGGCGATCGGAAAGCCGATATTCGTAAAGTCTTTTACTTTCTTCCAGTCGGCAGAGAAGTTGCCGCCCGAGCTTTGCGCACCGCACTCGAGGATGTGTCCTGCCACAGTACCGGCTGAGATCTTATCCCAGTCGTTCTCGCTCCAGCCGAACTCGTGGATCATGGGTGCAAGCGTGAGGCCGGTATCGGTCGTGCGTCCGGTAATCACGATCTGCGCACCCTGCCGCAACGCCTCAACAACGGGCCATGCGCCGAAGTAGACGTTTGCCGAAAGCACACGGTCGCGAACATCATTGAGCGACTCCCCCGTCTCCATATTTGCAAGCTTGTTGCCACCGGCGAGGAGTTCGTCGATCGAGTCGAGGATATTGTCGCCTAAGACGACGCCGACCTTGATCTTGATCCCCCGCTTGCGAGCAGCTGCGAAGATGGCGTCGCGGCAGGCTTCCGGATTGACGCCGCCGCCATTGGTGATGATCTTGATATTCTTGTCGACGATATCGGGCAGGACCGTATCGATAACTTCGACCAGATCGCGGGCATAGCCTGTTTTCGGGTCGCGAAGCTTTTGTTTTTGCATGATAGACATCGTTACCTCTGCGAGGTAATCCATCATCATGTAATCAACTGGTGAGGAAGCACTGGCAAGCTTTATCTGTTCGATCGGCGCAATTGGCAGATCGCCCCAAAAGCCTTGTCCGGATGCTATGCGGATCTTTGATTTCATAAGTCTTAGGTAACACTAAATTTACGAAGAGCGTCCCTCGCAAGTCATTAGTCTTTAGTCGGTAGTCGTTAGCAGAAAAACTAACGACTAACGACTGGCGACTAACGACTTTAAAGGTATTTTTGCACTAATGAACATCCTCGTTACTCACGACGACGGCATTAACTCTGCCGGGATCGGCCATCTCGTCGAGGCCATGAAGACGATCGGAGACGTCATTGTCATGGCCCCGCTCGGCGAACAGTCGGCTGTCGGGCATGCGCTGACGGTAACGCTACCACTGCGAGTCCATGAGATCAACCGCGACGGATCGTTCTTCGGCTTCGCCGTCGATGGCACGCCGGCCGACTGCGTCACGCTTGCCATGCGGACATTCCTCGCTGAAAAAGGCCTGCCGCTTCCGGATGTCGTCGTCAGCGGCATTAACCATGGCCGCAACACTGCTGTCAATATCATCTACTCCGGCACGGTCAGCGCTGCAACCGAAGCTACGGTGCTTGATTGTCCGGGCATCGCCTTCAGCCTTGCCAGCTACAATGCCGTCCCTCAATTTGGTGCTGCAGCCGAGTTCGCAAAGCGCTTTGTGCCGTATGTAGACGCTCAGGGACTAACACGAGGCACACTCATGAACGTGAACGCACCGCCCTTACCGTGGGAGCAGATCGCCGGCATCGAGTATACTCGACAGGGAAGTTCGTTCTGGGAAGATACTTTCGAGCGACGCCTCGATCCCATGCAACGCCCATACTACTGGCTTAAAGGGAGCTACCATCTGGTCAAAGGCGAGACCGATTGCGACGACTACGCACTTCACCAGAAGATGATCTCCGTCACGCCGCTGCACTACGATCTGACCAACCACAAATTTCTCGAAGCTATGCGCAACGGTTGGCGCCAGGACTTCTGATGCTGATCCTCCGCGAGACCTTCATGGCCATCCGCCGCACGCCGCTTATGAGTGCGATGACGGCATTCGTCATTGCCGTAGCGTTGGCAGTGATCGGCGTCTTCGGGATTATCATCATCCGCGCCAACGATGTGCTCACCGAATTTCGCTCGAATCAAACTATCGAGGCATACTTCAATACCGATCTTTCCTCAGCCGAGGCGCAGGCAATTGCAGAGCGCGATATCAAGCCCTTGCCGGGAATAACATCATACACATTCATCTCCCGCGAAGAAGCACTCACCGATTACGAGAAGCATAGCGGCGAAGATGTCACTGCAGCGCTTGGATATAATCCCCTTCCGGCCGGCATCAGAGTCACTTTGAATGATCTCACGTCCGAATCTGCAAAACAAACGGAAAGTACATTCACGAAAACCGAAGGCATCGAAAAAGTCTCGATCGATCATAAGACGCTCGAAGAACTGGAGAACCGGCAGAGCGGATTGATGACGCTGGCCATTGCCATCGGCGGATTGTTGCTGCTTGTTGCTCTTGTTGTCGTCGCAGCAACGGTTCGACTTGCCATGCATGCTCGGCGCGAAGCAGTGCGAACCATGCGGCTGCTCGGCGCAACTCGCACGACGATCGTAACGCCGTTCATTCTCGAAGGGATGTTCGCCGGAGCTATGGGCGCAATTCTTGGTATCGCCTTAGCGCATGCCATCGTTACCTACGGACTGCCGATGCTCATGCCCGAAATGCAGATGACCTTCACGATGCGGCAGGAATATATCGTCCTTGCCGGAGCCATCGCCCTAACAGGTGTTTTTCTCGCTACTTTAAGCTCTTCGGTAACTGCTTTCTCACTCATCCGTAAAACCCGATAAACCTTCGTAAATTTGCATCATGGCATACATTCCACCACGTAAGCCCGTCGGAACCTGGTCACGCATTATGATGGCCTACCATCGCTATTCAGGCTCCTGGGCATACGTCCTACATCGCATCTCGGGCATTGGACTCACCGTCTATCTTTTCGTGCATATCTGGGCGCTCTCGTCGCTGTCTCACGGACGCGCCGAATTCCAGCACGAAATGGACATCTTCACGACGCTGCCATTCAAGATCGTCGAATGGGTCCTGGGGCTGCTCGTCATGTTCCATGCGTTTAACGGAATTCGCATTGCCGTCGTCGATCTCGGCGAAGGTGCCAAGTACCATAAGAAGCTGCTCGCTGCCGTCTGGGTTGGCGGCATTACAGTTGTTGCCTTCATGTTCGTCCTGATCTTCCAGGAAGAATTATTCGGCCATCCAATTTTCTAATCGTCATGGAACAGTCACCAAAAATTCTTCGCTCGTATTCTAAAGGCCGCAAGTCGGGTGCTCCGAGTTGGATGTGGCAGCGTATCACCGGGCTCGCCCTCGTGATCCTGACCGTCGGGCATTATATCTGGATGCACTACACACCGGAAAGCGGACACAGCTTCGATACAACAGCTGACCGCTTGGCAAACCCGGTCTTCCGCGGCATGTACATTGGCTTCATCACGATCGGCATGTACCATGGCGTCCAAGGCTGCTGGAATGTGATCCGCGACTTCAAATTCCGTCCCTGGATCACCTACACGCTCATCGGCAGCCTGGTCATCGCAGCGCTCGTATTTTTAGGCATCGGCTACAACACCGTGCTCGCGTTCGATCCGACGAAGCCGTAAGAAATATAGCGGGCGGCATATGAGTCAAGATCAAGAACCAGAGCAGGAACCTAGACAGACTCCTGTTTTTGCTCCGTGGGTGCAGGGCGGCGGAAGTAACTGGCTGCTCTGGGTGGCGCTCGTTCTTGGGGTATCAGTGATTGTGCTGGTAGTGATGGGAGCAGGCTCTCTTCGTGTGGCTGTGGTTGCCGTTGCGCTTGTCCTCGGATTATTCCGCGTCT
>JANWLI010000079.1 GCA_025450975.1 Candidatus Kapaibacterium sp.
CCCGCAACGTGACTGATACATTATTTAATCCTCTGCTTGCCCTTGACTTTCTTGGCGATCCGTTCCTCGGAGATTATACCGGCGCCGACCTCTCGGCTCGTACGTTTGCGGCAAGCTGGACACAGAATCGAACCGGTTACAAAGATGGTGAGATCTTTGTGTACGTGAATCAGAACATCGACCTGCCGACTGGCGGCGTTACCATGGCTATCAAGCCAGCACAATTCCGGATCATATCAATCTCGCCGAATCCGATGACAACGAAGATTCAGCTTCGTGTTATGTCGAAGATAGCTGCTAATGGATCAATTGAAATATTTGACCTCAGCGGCAGAGTCGTAGCGACTCTGCCGGCCAAGATCACGGAGGGAGAGAGCGTGATCGACCTCGTCGTGCCACCGATCGAAGCCGGTGCCTATTTTATGAGGCTCCGGGCCTCTCATGAATCGGTGGTGGAAAAGATCATGATCCGTCCCTAAAACTTAAACGACAGGTTCAGGAATACTCTACGCGGTATTTGATAATTTGTCCGTCGGTCGAATGTATCCTTCCTGAGGCGCGTATATGATGCCTGCTGTTCTGTGAGGTCGACTATTCCGTCGCTATTGTAATCTGCCCGTGGATTGTAGCGGAGATTGCCGACAGCATCGAGCTGCTGTCCGTCAGCGTTTGTCGGATCGTTCTTGAATACCGTCGAAGTCGGATATACGCCTGACGAGCCATCGTCATCACCTTGCCCGGTCATCGCATAGACGCGCAATGGCTCCGTACGATTGAAGACGTTGAGCACTTCAAGCTGAATATCAAGCGAGGAAGCCCCAAAGGACTCACCGAATAGGTCAGAGAGTTGGATCGTACGCGTCAAGGTGGCATCGGTTTGGAAGTAGGACGGATGTCTGTCGCCATTGAACTCGCCAGCCTGATTTCCTTTTTGGTCGAGCCGGGTAAACGGAACACCAGAGCGAAACTCCGATGCACTTGAAATACTAATGTTTTCCAACAGCTTCAGTCCTGCGATCTCCGGACCTTCGCCTTTATCGAAGCTTGTGCTGAGGATGAGCTGCGCCACATGCGGACGATCGAAGTTCAGTTTGAACGGTTGAAGCGGTAAGACGGAAATTTCAGAGCCGGAAGCCTGATTGATCAGCCGTCCGTAGTTTTCTGTCGCGCTCGATGCTGTCCCTTTTGTGGACGATAATGTGTAGTTGAATCGAACGGCCCAGTGATCGGCCATGCGCTTATCGATGTTCAGTTGTATGCTCTTGGCATTGCCATACTGATCGTCAGAATACATCGTGTATCCGATCGGCAAATATTCGCTTGTGATATACTGTAAGCCAGAGAGATGCCGCATGTCTTTATAAACACCTTGAATACCCATCGTCAGCCGCTCGGCGAGTGTCGTATTAAATCCGATGACCACTTCCTTTGTGCGTTCAGCCTTCAACCCGCCGTTACCGAGGATCTGATTGCCGCGCATGAGCACATCACCAAGATCCCCACCGGTATTCGTTAGTGTTTCACCCATCAACGGATGTTTAAAGTACCAGCCATAGTTGAAGTTGAATGCTGTTTTCTCCGTCACTGAATAATTAATACCAAGCCGTGGACTGAGTTGCGTCTGGATAGGGGCATCCTTATACAGTGGCACGCCACCCGGCATCGGGTTAAGTGGGTCGACAAGCACACGCTCATGCTTTGGATCATAATAGTCGAAGCGTAGACTTGGCTGGAATGTGATGTCGGAAAACTCCATCTTATCGATCACATAAAACGAGCCGATGACCGGGCTGACATCGAATGAATCTTTGAATGGGTTCGCATCCCATGGTAAGGAATTTGAGTAGGTGCTTACGCGATGCAGTTGTGCCTCAATACCTCCGCGAAGGTAATGTGCCCCCACCTGCTGGCTGTACTTTGCCTCGAGCTGAAGCCGCTGACGCGAGTCCTGGGAAAACCCGGCCACATTTCCTGCTGAGATAAATTGATTGAGAAGTCCATATGGGTTAGCGGACGTGAATGAGATCGGGCCACCTTCGATATGGCCGGTAAATGGATTCACTCCTGCCCCAACGAGGATCAGTGGTATTCCCGGATCCTGGGGGTTGGCGACCTGCCTACTCACCGGCGTATAGATATCGACGATCCTGTCTGCACCAAACAGAGCAGTACGCGAAATATCATCGTAGGTAAAGTGGTCGTTGGCTTCGAATATCTTATATTGTTCAAACAATCCTCCTCGCACCGCACCATGCTTTCCGAACTGATCGTTCATCGTCACGTAGCCAGCCTGCATTTCCAGCATCGCTCCGCCGCTGAGTTCCTTTACGGCATTGATCGAAAAAAGGTTGTTCATATTATTCGTCGCAGGCAGTTGTGCGCGGTCAGCATAGAGCGTATTCCAGGAGTTCGTCTGATAGCTTGTCGATGAAAGTATTGCATCGGCAGTGGCCCGAAATCCTGCAACATTGAACGACAATTTTGCTGAGAGCGACCTCCCATAGAGCGATGTATGCGGAAGCATCCCAAGATTATTTCCCGCAGGATCGAGAACTCCGAGGCCGAGATTCCCTTCTCCGTTTTCTCCGAGGTCGTCTCCGGAAATATTGTTATGCTCTTTGGTTACTCCTTTACCGGTAACAAAGAATGTTAGATCATTACCAACGAGTGGTCCGCCGACTGCGAACTCATAGAGGTGCGCGTTTTCGGGCATTTGCTGGAAACCGTTGCTATTAGAGCCATAGAGGCTCCATAGCTCACGCCGGTAATGTAAATCAACAGAAAGCCTACTCCCACCAGCCTGTGGGGTTGCGTCGATCACTCCTCCAGTAAAATTGCCTTTGGACGCATCTGCGCCTCCTTTGACGACATTCATTTCGCCGATCGCAAACCGTGACAGATTCTGGAAGATCGAGCTTGTACGGCCTGTAACCGGATCGGTAATGTCCGTACCACCGATCTTGTATATACTCGATACACCACGACTTCCGTTAATTGCAGCTCCGCCATTGCTTCCATCTTTCACGATTCCCGGTGATACATAGACAATGCCATTCGGATCATGTTTCCCGGGAAGTCTCTTGATAAACTTCTCGTCGAATTTCTCACTGTTATCGACTTTCTTCTCGAGATCTGGTTCTGGATAGACGTTAACCCCCGGCTTCATCTCCGTCGATAATGCGAAAGTAATTTGGATCGTAATGTCCGATCTAACTTTGACGCCCGTCATCGTTTGCTTTTCATAGCCGGGTGCGATCACCTGCACGATGTAGGTGCCTGGCAAGACATTGATGATAGAAGCGAGGCCATCGGCATTGGTAAAATTGCCTTGCTTCGTTTCCTGGATCATTACCCTTGCCCGGAGCACGGCTTCTCCGCTGGAGGCATCAAAGACTTTAATGGCGATCTTCCCGGGTTGAGCGTAAACTCCGGACGCAACACTAAGTACCAATAGGTAGACAGATACGATAGACTTCAATTTCATATAACAGTATCAATCATTAGGGACGTGATAAACCGATACTGTCACACTCTCTCTCGGATTCAGGAACACAGCTAAGAAGCGAAAGTCGCAGCCGTGATCCGAACGGGTTCTGTATCTTTGCATTCAATGCAACTTCTCTCCACTGAAGCCGTCGTCTCGGGCATCACCTATATCTACTGGGCTGCACTCTACCTGCACCTTTTTAGTGCTGTAGCCTGGCTGGGCGGCATTCTCTTCGTGACCGGCGTTACACGCCCTATCTTCGAGTACTTTAAGGATACTTCCTTTGACATTTCGACCCGGATCAAGGTACGATTCCTGGGATTTACCTGGATGCTGACCTGGACGACACTCATAACGGGTCTCGTGATCCTGCTCTGGTCGACCCGGTTTCTCTTCTTTGATTTTTCGACGTTGTGGTCGGTGCTTATGCACCTTAAGATCCTGTTTTTCATCATCGTATTCGTCCTCAACCTGGGATTGCGCTCAAGTTATCGCGAGCTTAATGCTGCCCGTACCGAGCTCGAAACTGGCGAAGATATTTCGCCGCGCGACGTCGCGCTCTGGCGTATCCGCATGATCGAGCAGATCGAAGTATGGTGTGCGATCGCGATCCTATTCATCGTCTCTCTTGCACAGATCAACTGATGACCGATACTATCCACCCGTGGCAGACTACGGAAAAGCAAACGATTTATGAGACTTCGATCTTCAGTCTCGAAGAACATAAGCGATCTGAGGACAGCACTGGAAAGCAAGGGACATTCTACGTAGTCGATGCTCCTTCCTGGATCAACGTTATTGCTATTACTCGCGATGGCAAGTTCGTTCTTTGTCGAACAATTTCGTCATGGGTCGGGTAAATTCGAGATTGAAATTGTCGGCGGCGATACAGATAATGAAGAACCGCTTACGGCAGCTCTTCGAGAATTGAAGGAAGAAACCGGATATGAGCCCACGGCATCGAGCAGAGTTGAACTTATCGGCACAACAAAACCGAATCCGGCTTTTATGGCTAATACCTGCTATACATTTTTAGTCACGGATGTAGAACAAACAGCAGGTCAGCAGTTTGATGAATTCGAGCGGATCAAAGTCTCACTTGCCTCGTATGATGAGATCCTCAACATGATGCGAAATGGTACGATCGACCATGCATTAGTACTCTCGGCGTTTCAGTGGTACCGATTGAACGTACTTGACGCTAAAGTCTAAGGTCCTTCAATACGTCAACGTGGATCGCTTTCGATAATGGAAATAAGGTTGATTCCTTAAATGAATCTGCGATAAGCTGCGCTCCTATTGGGAGCCCTTTGCTATCGAGTCCGATCGGAATACTGACCGCAGGCGTTCCGGCAATATTCGCGCTAACCGTAAATATATCATTAAGATACATGGACAACGGATCGTTCACTTTCTCGCCGATCTTAAACGCTGTAGTCGGCGTCGTCGGTGTTAAAATTGCATCGCAGACTTTGAATGCTTCTGCAAAGTCATTGCGGATAAGTCTGCGAACCTGCTGTGCACGTTTATAGTATGCATCATAATATCCGGCAGAAAGTACGTACGTCCCTAACATGATACGACGTTTTACTTCCGTGCCAAAGCCTTCGGAGCGAGTCTTCTTATATGCATCAAGCAAATTGAGTTGCTCTTTTGTGCGGTGACCATACCGTATCCCATCAAAGCGAGCAAGATTACTTGATGCTTCTGCCGTTGTTAAGATGTAGTAGACGGCAACGCAGTACTTCGTATGTGGCAATGAAACGTTAACGATCTTGCATCCGGCCTTTTCAAGCTTTGTACGCGCCTCATTAATCGCTTCACGTACATCCTCTTCAATACCTTCGCCAAAATACTCTTTCGGAAGGCCAATGGTTAGTCCCCTAATATCTTTGCCGATCGATGCAGAGTATTCTTCGACCGGGGCATCTGCGCTTGTCATGTCGTGCGGATCTTTGCCTGACATTATTTCAAGGGCGATTGCAGTATCTTCGAGCGACCTTCCGAACGTGCCGACAGTATCAAAGCTTGATGCAAAAGCCGTCAACCCATAGCGGGAAATGCGACCATAGGTTGGCTTGAACCCGATCGTGCCGGTAAATGCTGCCGGCTGACGGATCGATCCACCGGTATCAGTGCCTAGTGTGATCCGGCATGCACCGATCGCTGCAGCAACTGCGCTGCCACCAGATGATCCTCCGGGTACTCGAGTAATATCCCACGGATTGCGTACAGAGCCAAATGCCGAGTTCTCATTCGATGAGCCCATAGCAAACTCATCCATGTTCGTCTTGCCGACGATCACGGCGCCTGCATCGATCAGACGCTGCACCGCAGTTGCCGTGTACTGCGACTTGAAGTTCTCGAGAATTTTTGAAGCACAGGTAAGCCGCTGATCTGCTAGTGCAAATACATCTTTAACGCCGACCGTAAGACCGTTTAACTTCCCTGCCTGCGAAGGCACGGTACCTTCGTTAAAGATCCGGAGAAAACAGTTAAGTTTAGGATTATATGTTCGAGCGATCTCGAATGGTGTTGGCATAGGCTGGGAAAAACAGCGGCACTAAGAGATTAGTGGCGCAGATAGAACTTCAATTGCA
>JANWLI010000080.1 GCA_025450975.1 Candidatus Kapaibacterium sp.
CGCTCTTCATCGTAGGCACCGTGGTATGCAAAAAGGGCGAGAGACTGTACTCGTATCCACATAATTAGTTAGCCTGATAACGCTTCATCCAGGTTATTTGTCGCTTCGCGTATTGGCGGGTTTGGGTCGTGATCATCTCGCGCGCCTGATCGAGAGATAACTTCCCGTCTGCAAGATCAGCCACCTCATGATAGCCGATCGCCCGCATCGCAGGCATGTCCCTCGTTACTCCCTGCTTTAGGAGGGTGACGACCTCACCTAACCATCCAGCTTCAAGCATTGCATCAACTCGCCCTGCTATTCGCGCACGCAATTCCTCGCGCTCGGGAAGCAATACAGTGAATTGAGGCTCGTGTCTGAAGATATCCTTGTCTTTTCGCGCCTCACCCAACGGAGTGCCCGTCGCATAATAGTGTACCCATGCGCGCTCGAGACGTAGTGGATTTCGCTCGCGAGCGATCTGCGAATAGAGATCCGGATCAATATCTTTTAATCGCTCATGGAGTACGGAGAAGCCATCTGTTTGCAGCTCCTGCCGATACTGCTCCGTTGCAGACTGTTTAGCATCATCGTCAATCGTATATGACGAAATGCCATTGAAGAGTGCGTCGATATAGAGTCCGCTGCCCCCTACGACTAAGGGCTTGTTGCCTCGGCTAAGTATGTCTTCGATCGCTTCTCGCGCATCGTGAGCATATTGACCGGCATTGTATGCTTCATGTGGCTCGGCGATATCGATGAGGTGGTGGGGAATCTGTTCTCTTACCGAAGGCGGAGTTTTTGCCGTCCCGATATCAAAGCCCCGATAGATCTGAAAAGCATCGGCATTGACGATCTCGATATACTCGTCTTCGCTTGCGCGGCTTAGTGCCAGTGCAGTTTTACCGGATGCCGTCGGCCCCGTGATGACCTCTATACGTTCACGTGAAGCTACTGCCAACCTTGTTTACCGACGAGAGGTACAAATTTGAACTCAGGAAATTCCGTGACAATGGGCTTGCCTGCTTCCATACGAATCAGGTACATGCGCTGAACTTCACGTGTGCCGATCGGAATGACCATGCGTCCGCCATTTGGATTGAGCTGGTTGAGCAGCGTCTCCGGCAGATCGGGTGCGCCGGCAGTAACGATGATCGCATCGAACGGAGCAAACTCTGCCCAGCCAACCGATCCATCGCCGCCACGGGAGATGATACTGTGATACCCCATCTTGTCGAACCGCGCCCGTGCTTCGTTGAGCAGCGGTACGTGACGTTCGATGGTATAGACATTGCATCCCATTTCAGCAAGCACCGCGCCCTGATAGCCGGAGCCGGTGCCGATCTCGAGGATCTTCTCCCCCTTTTTCGGTGCGATGGTCTGGGTTTGAAATGCAACGGTGTATGGCTGCGAGATCGTCTGCCCCGAGCCGATCGGCAATGCCGAATCTTCGTAGGCACGGAGTGAAAAATGTTTGTCGAGAAATGCCTCGCGTGGGATGTTGCCCATTGCGCGTAGGACGTCTTCGTTCGAAATGCCTTTCGAGCGTAAGAAGGCGATCAGTTCTCTGCGAGCGATATCGGAATGACTCAAGAATGTAAGCTTCATCAAACGACTATTTATCAAATCCTTCGCGGGATTCCACCGCATAATCTTTTGTCGAGCGGGCGATCTCCTCACTTGGTCCGGTCGCGCGTGCCACAGGGCCGGTAATAGCTGCTGCAATCCGCTTACGCAGTTCATCGGCCGTAAGATTACTCGATAATCTTCCCGATTGTGCAACTGCATACTCGCCAGTCTCTTCGGAGAGCACAAGTGCAAGTACATCGCCTTGCTCGGAAATGCCTAGCGCCGCACGGTGGCGTGTCCCAAGCATCCTGCCACCTGCAGATTCCACCGACGAGAGCGGAAGTGTACAGCGTGCTGCTTCGATGAAGCGATCTTTAATAATAACTGCTCCGTCGTGAATGGGACTCCGCTTGTTAAAGATCGAAACAAGTAACTCTTTAGAGATGTGCGCATGAATTGGCAGACCGGTATCGACGAACAGTTTTCTCTCTGTCGTGCGGATAACTACGATCAGCGCTCCTTCATGACGGCTGCGAAGCTCCTCGAATGCCTGGACGATCGTATCGGCATACTCGCTTACATCGGATCGGATAAAGAACTTCACGATAGGATTACGGCCGAGGAATAGTAACAGACGGCGTAGCTCGGGTTGGAATAGCACGATAAGTGCGATAACCCAAATATCAGTCAGCGTCTGGAGTATCCATGAGAGGGCCTTCATGTCGACGGCACGAGCGGCAAGCGAGGCCACGATGACCAGGATGAGACCTAAAAATACCTGCGCGGCGATCGTGCCGCGCATCGCAACATAGAGGCGAAAGAATAAGAAGGCGACAAGAATAACATCGACAAAGTCGACCCAGGTAACCGACACAAAACCGATCCGGAACAGCTCCATTTACTGCTCGTCGTCTCCCTTTTTCAGGATGGGCTTCATACGCTGATCGTAATCTTCATACGCCTGAATGATATCGCGCACTAACCGATGCCGAACGACATCGGCCTTGCTGAAATAGACGTAGGTAATACCTTCGATGTTCTTGAGAACATCCTGGATCTGTACCAGGCCTGACTGATCCTTGTAGGGAAGATCGATCTGGGTAATATCACCCGTAACGATCGCTTTTGATCCCTGGCCAAGACGCGTAAGAAACATCTTCATTTGCGTGGCAGTCGCATTCTGTCCCTCATCGAGGATGATGAAGGAATTGTTGAGTGTGCGGCCACGCATATAGGCAAGCGGTACTACTTCGACCGTCCCACGCTCTACATAGGCACGTAACTTTTCGGCAGTGAGCATATCGGCAGCTGCGTCATAGAGCGGGCGCAGATACGGATCGACCTTCTGCGAGAGATCGCCCGGAAGAAATCCTAAACTCTCCCCTGCTTCGACGGCCGGACGGGCAAGCACGATCTTCGTGACTTCTCGATTCTTTAATGCAGCAATGGCGATGGCGACCGCCAGATATGTTTTTCCCGTACCGGCAGGTCCGATGGCAAAGACAACATCATTCTTCTTTACTGCCTTAAGATATTCGATCTGCGCCGGCGTCTTTACACGGATCGGCTGGCTATGCGTGATCAGGACGATCGACTCAAGCTCTTCATAGCTTTTGGAAACATCCTTGCCGTTTGTCACAAGATCGATGACAGTCGTCACATCTCTGCGCGAGAGATTCTTTGTCTTGCCGAGCACAAAGGAAAGCTCATTGAATATGCGCTCAATACTTGCGACTTCTTCCGGGGGGCCCTGGATGATGACGGTTTCTCCTCGCGCAACAATGCGCGAATCGAAATGCTGGTCGATCAGATGCAAATATTCATCGTTAGGACCAAAGATGGCTAAGGCTTCCGTCGGAGCGATCTTTACTTTTTTCTCTATTACCGGCATGGACGAGTAAGCAATAAATGCAGAAAGACCGCTCCTCTTATATAAAGAGAAGCGGTCTTACAAAAATACAGCAGTATTCGGTATGAATACCCGTTACGCCCTAATTAGCGGCGGCGATGACGATAGCCGGTAAGGTCCTTATCAGACTCGGTAACTTCCGACTTAGGAATCGTCAGCTGCTGACCAGGATAGATCAGGTCCGGATTGCGGATCTGATCGGTGTTTGCACGCCAGATCTTCGGCCATGCGAACGGATCGTTGTAGATCTCCGGCTTTTTCGCGATGTTCCAGAGGCAGTCGCGATTCTCGCGCCAGGTGCCAACCGTATACATCATGTTTGCCGGGACCATGCCGCGCTTCATCTGGATAAATCCATTCGAAAGCGCCGTGACGCGGCTTCTATGGTCCGGAATGAGTACGAGTTTCTGGCCGCGTAAATAGCGGATCTCCGTCTCGAGTGCATCGACGCGACCCTTCTCAACACCAAGTTGCGTTGCCGAAAGCGAACGGAGTGCGTTCAATTCCTGCTCCGAACGTGCGAGGCGCTCGCGATATGCATTGAAGCCGTTGCGGTCTGTTCCACAGAGTGCATAGAGATCGTCTTTGCACTTGGTGTTTTCAGCCATGCGGGTTTGCAGATCTGAGTTAGCCTTTGCGATCGCATCGTTAGTTGCCTTCAGGTCGGCTTCTAACCGTGAGATCTCGCTGCGGCGAACGCTGATGGTCGAATCTGCCTGGTCCTTCGTGAAGTCTTCAGGATACTGCGCGAACGCTGTACCTGCTGTCATGATCACGAAAAGAGCTGCGATGTATGATAATCTTGTTTTCATTGCTTGTTCCTTCCTGGTGATCATTAGTTCTTTCTCCTACCGGTGGTTGGGGCCGGGGCAGGTGGTGGTGGCGGCGGCGGGTTCCAATCGGCCTCATCAGACCAAATGTTCGGCCACGTTACAAGTCCTTCGCGGACAGCAGCCATATCGCGTTGGCAATCGGATAATTCGCGGTCTTGAGCAGCCAGCTTTGATTGCAGGTCGCGCAAGGTAGCGTTTGCCCGATCCAGATCGCTTTGCAGCCTCGAGCGTTGCCCGTCAAGGTCTCGCAGCGTCTTCATTTGTTCCTCGGTCGCCTTGTTCGAGCAGCCTACCAGACCTAATGAGGCTACACAGACAAGTACGAGAAACCGTGAGAGCGGTTTTGCTAACATAGATTTACTCCAGAATTAATTAAATGCAACTTTGCTATTCGTGTGCACTGAGTGCAAAAATAATAAAATTTTGGCGTTTCCCGCCCGAGCAGTCAAAAATAATGCCAATCTCCCCTCACCGTACCTTACGGCCTAGGAGTTAATTACCGGCAATTCGAATGCGTGATTCTGGCGATCGATGGATACCGCTGACCCAACATGGGGTAGAGCATCGTAAATAACTTCTCCCCGGTCGGAATGTGGCATGATCGTCTTTGACTCTTTTTGATCCATCAGCTGTCCGAATAACGTCGCAGAAGTCGCCCGTGTGACGCATATCCTGCGATATTCGCCTACTTCCGCATCAAGCCGGGGGAAGATCACCGTCTTATTCGTGTCGGTTCTTCCCTTCCATTCGATCTCGTTTCTCTTCGATCTACCTTCGACGAGAATAGTATGCTCGCCCCCAACCTCGATCAGGTTCTTTCTTGCCGATATCTCATTCTGTAAGACTATGATCTCATTGAGTCTTCGTGACTTCTCCTCAAGTGATACATCATCTGCCAATGTATCGTAAGCCTTAGTATTTGGCCGGGGTGAGTAGTTGAACATATATGCTCCTTCATACTCGACTTCGCGCATAACGGATTTCGTCATCTCATGGTCGTCAAGGGTCTCCGTGCAGAAGCCGACAATAATATCTGTCGACATCGCTGCATTTGGCATTGCCAGCTTGATCTTCTCGATGATCCCCATGTAGTGATCACGAGTATAGGTGCGATTCATCAGCTTCAGAATGCGATCAGAACCTGACTGGATCGGAAGGTGAATATACTTGCAGATGTTATCATGCGAAGCCATCGTATCGATAAGCTTCTGGTCGAAATCCTGGGGGTGACTCGTCGTGTAGCGAATCCGGACATTTGGTACTGCCCGGGCACATGCGGCGAGAAGGTCGGAGAAATCTTTCCCCTCGTCGTCATAGGAATTGACATTCTGGCCGAGGAGCGTGATCTCCCGGAAACCCTGCTGTTCAAGCTGTTTGCATTCATCGGCAATGGACGTCAACGAGCGTGACCGTTCCCTGCCGCGCGTGTACGGAACGACGCAGAACGTACAGAACTTATCGCAGCCACGCATGACGGAGATAAAGGCGCTGATGCCTTCTGCGCGAAACGGCATGATATCGTCATAGGTCTCCGTTCTCGAAAGCTTAACGGCAATTCCACTTTCCGCTGTTGCCCGGGTTGCGTCTACAAGCGTTGGAAGTTTGCGATACTCATCGGGACCGACGACAAGGTCGACGATGCTCATTGACGACTTGATGATATCCTTACGCAGATGTTCGGCCATGCAGCCAAGCACGCCGACGACCGCATCCGGATTACGCTTCTTAAAGCCACGCCAATGCTCGAGCCTGTTCCAGACCTTTTCCTCGGCGTTCTCACGGATAGCGCAGGTATTCATGAAGGCAAGTGTTGCGCCTTCGAGTTCGGAGGTCGGCGTATATCCGGCCTTATGCAGGACTGATAGGACGATCTCCGTATCTGCCACATTCATCTGGCAGCCGTAGGTCTCAATATAGACGGTCTTTTTCTCCACCAAAAGGCTATAACTTATAATAGCCGTAACCCGTTCGGGCCTTATCTGGCAACGATTATTTTGACTGCCCTTTGTGAATTTTCCTGTGCGGCTTTTTTCGCTGACGACCGCGCAAATGCAAGCGAAAGAACGATGACCATAGCTGAGAGGACGAACCCTGTAAAGAGGAAACGTGCGACCTTATTCATATAGCTCTCCTTTTTGAGGTGGTTAAATGCCTACTAGTAGTACCCCCAAATGGAGAGAAGGTTGTTTAGCTGTATGATGAATAATTATAAATGGAACATGGTCAAAAATGGTACATACAAAAACGCCTGACAATAGTGTCAGGCGTTTAGTCTAGTAGCGATCGTAACAAACGTTATATCACTTCTGTACAGCCATCGAGCCTGTTGCCGTTTGCGATCCGGAAGACAAGACGAATGTATAGGTGCCGTTCGAAAGCTTCGCAGCATCGAAGTCGACTTCATAGGTACCCGTCGTATGCAATTCGTTATTAATGACACGGCTCACCTCACGACCCATAGGATCGAAGATCGAAATACGGATCATTCCGGGAGCCGTGACGGAATACAAGAACTTCGATGCATTCGATAGTGGATTTGGGTAGGCGGAAATAGAAAGAGCATCAGCAACATTACCGGTCTTAACTGTAGCAGTACTATTCTTCCAGTCGATCATGTGACCGCCGATACTCCGTCCGTCACTGGAAGAGACAGCTACTACGCCAGTGACAGTACCCGTAGCGCCTTCGGGTGCCCGCAGCTGTACACGAAGAATCCGCTGCTCGTTCCCAGCCAGAGTGATGGTCTTCCCTTCAATACCTTCGATCTCGCAGCCCCATTCGCTCGGCTTATCAAGTAAATTAAGCGATATGTTCATCGTAACTGGTGCTGAGGAAATATTCGTTACGTTCACTTCGGCGACCTGGTCGAACGGCAATGCGTCAATCTCATTCGAAGTGACATCGACCAGTACAGGAGGAACAGTCCAATTACTTTGGAAAACTTCTTTGGTACCGGCACTTTGGATAAAGGCAACAGCAATAAGTTGATTGCGGTCCCAATTCGGCTGGATTGGAGCTACGAAGCGATACCTGGAAGTTTCCCCAGCGTTAAGAGCAAATCCGGGATGGTGGTCGCTAGTCGTTACTGCTCCGTTGCTCGTTAATCCCGGGATCATAGTCCGAACAACATTTGAATGAGCACGTCTCCCGTTCACGCCGGTATACTGTACAAATCGCTCTGCAACGGCAACGCCGAGGCGTAGATCACTCGCCGAGGGCGGAGTCGAAACGCACGAGACCGTGACCTCAACGATCATGTTGTCACCTTCGATCGATTGTGTCAGTTCCATCCTATATGGAGAAGCCACCGCAGTAGCACCTTCGACAGCTGCTTCTAACGGTGCGATCCCATCGCGTACGTCGATCCGCTTGAGACCATTTACCAGAACATTAGGAACGCCAGGATATGAATAGTAATCTGTTGCGCGAGCACGTCCGGCAGGATAGGCAGCATAAAACGGATCGGTGCCAGGTATTGGCCAATTCACATGCCATTTAAGTACACAGACGTTATCAAAATACTTATGCTCAAACTTCTCGAGCGAAGGGTCAACAGCAGCACATGGATAGCAGGTTGTACTGACCATTTCCTCCACCAGAACTCGGCGAGGCGCCTGGGAGAGTGCTGATGAGGTAATAAATGCGGTAATAGCGAATAGAAGAAGTAGTCGTTTCATATCGATTTGAGGTTAATGATGAACTGATGCTTCCCCGGTGTTTGGCAAACCGCGACCTTCATAGTGTAGTCAGCATGCCATCGGATATATTTAACCTCAAGTCTGTTAAATTGTTCCTCTTAACCACGACGATTCTCGGAGTCAATTGTACAATCCAAAGACGGCCTAAAAAGCCTCGTAAATTTGCATTCTTTCAAACACTAGATATTATTTACCGAATCAATGGCAAAAACTCCTATTACAGTAGCTAAGGGCGACGGCATCGGTCCTGAGATCATGAATGCAACGCTTAACATTATCCTTGCAGCGGGCGCACAACTCGATATCGAAGAGATCGAGATCGGCGAAAAGGTCTACCTCAAAGGCAACGATGCAGGTATCGAACCTTCGGCATGGGATTCTCTCCTTCGCACAAAAGTTTTTCTCAAAGCACCTATTACGACCCCGCAGGGTGGTGGTTATAAGAGCTTGAATGTTACGACACGCAAGACGCTCGGCCTCTACGCCAATGTCCGCCCTTCTGTCAGTTACCATCCTTTCGTCGACACCAAACATCCGGTGATGGACGTCGTCATTGTACGTGAGAACGAAGAAGATACGTACGCAGGCATCGAGTATCGCCAGACTGATCACGTGTACCAGTGCCTGAAACTCATCTCCCGCCCAGGCTCGGAAAAGATCGTTCGTTACGCGTTCGAGTATGCGAAGCATTATGGTAGAAAGAAAGTGACCTGCTTCGTTAAGGATAACATCATGAAGATGACTGACGGCATCTTCCACAAGGTGTTCGATGAGATCGCTACGGAGTATCCTGACATTGTCGCCGATCACTGGATCGTAGATATCGGCTCTGCAAAACTCGCAGATACGCCGGAAAACTTTGATGTTATCGTCATGCCGAATCTCTATGGCGATATCCTCTCCGACGTTGCTGCACAGATCGCAGGCTCTGTCGGACTCGCCGGATCAGCCAACATCGGCGATCACTGCGCAATGTTCGAAGCCATCCACGGCTCCGCGCCGCGTCGCGCAGGCCAGAACCTCGCCAACCCCTCAGGCTTGCTCTTAGGAGCAGTCCAGATGCTCGTACACATCGGTCAAGGCGATATCGCTTCCAAAGTCCACAATGCTTGGCTCAAGACGCTTGAGGATGGCATTCACACCTACGACATCTTCAAAGAAGGCGTCAGCTCGAAGAAGGTCTCGACAAGCGACTTTGCGGAGGCAATCATCGCGCGTATCGGCCAGATGCCGACAAAACTCAAAGCTGCTCAGTATCAGGCTGGCCAGATCGGCTGGAAGCTTGGTGCCACAGCTAAATCTGACTATAAAGCCGATAAGAAGCTCCATGGCGTCGATATCTACCTCAGCTGGACCAAAGGGTCGGCTAACGACCTCGGCGCTGCCCTGTCGAAGATCCAGGCGGGTACGGTCGCATTGACCGGTATTTCTAACCGAGGCGTGAAAGTTTCTCCGGGCGGACTTAAAGAAACCTTCTGCTCCGACCACTGGCGCTGCCGTTACTTAGCCAGCGATAATGGCGTGGCAAATCACAAGCATATCATCGACCTGCTCTCAAGCTTCGATAATAGCGGCTTCGAAGTCATCAAGACGGAGAACCTCTACTCATTCGACGGTGAAGTTGCATACTCCACCCTGTAGTTGGCACCTGCATTTAAAATAGAAAAGCTTCCCGACTTTCCAATTGCCGGGAAGCTTTTTATATCGGGTAAATCATTTTTTGGGATCTACCTGAATATTCTTGATCGAGTTTTGCTCAATATCAATCGGATATTGCTTGATATACTGCTCTTTTCTACTCAGAAGAATACTATCGCGCTTCTTACGTTCGATCTCACGTAAACGGATCTGCTCTGTCAGCCGCTCAGCTTCATAGTTTTTCACCGGCGTAGCTGTAGGACGTGCGATCTTGGAGGAGACTTTGATAATGCTATCCTCAAGTCAGGCTATCAGCTTGGCCTGTTCGGCAATGATCTGATCCCTCGTATTGATCGCCGCTGTCTGGTCGACAACGATCGTGTCGCGTACGGCGATCTTCTTCGTAAAGAAGGTGAACTCGCCTTTTGTGTAGAGATAGGTTCCGCCCCAAATGGCCAGGATCAGCGTAATGAAGATCAGAAACCGGCGCTTTGACCGTTTTCGCGAAGCCTTCAGCTGGGCTTCAACTTGTTCTAAATTGAGGTTCGACATTATGACACTACAGTTTGCTCGATAAATTTCCAGATGATCGCTTCGATCTTCTCCGCATCTTCGTCGTCGGTATCTTCCACATTCTCGAGATCGGCTTTTAGACGTTCGAGCGTTTTGATCTTAAGATTAAGCTTGATGAGTTCGTTGATCGGAAAGAACGAGGACGAGCCAACGGTCAGGCCTGCAGCTGCTGTAATGACATTAAGCACTTCTCCCGGGCCGCCATCAAGAAAGACCAGGCCGGTAACGATAAGCAGAACGCCGACAACCATGAGGCTGATCGAAAGTCTGCGACGGGCCTTGATCGACTCAAGGAAGTCCTGCGTCACGCGAAGGATAAGGCTATATGTTTTGTCTCGCGATTGCGCCACGGAATAGTAAAAATGTTGATAAGCGCAGGTCAAATATACATCATTCTTAGCACTTTTCGTCAGGGACATCGTTCTTTTTAGCGGTGCGAATCATCCTTCTTTGCTTGTGCTGCCTTCTGTTCATACTTGCTTCTCAGCCGGTGAAGGCACAGGTGCGTTCGCATGCCTGGTGGGCTCCGCCTACCCTTTCTTCCTTACCAGAAATCGATTCCATCGTTGCCATGCGCAACGATAGCATGCTTGTGTTCGATTTTGAGCATGCCTTATCGCTCTATCGGTGGGGTACAAGCATCTACGCAACAAGCAGTGGATTCTTTTCTGCGCCTAAGATCAGCATTGGAGCAGAAGCACGTTCGCGGCTGCGACAAGATACACGTGTCCGAACAAGTGAAGCTGGGGTTGCCTTGGGAGCAGAATATCCGTTTGACAGAGCGCGTACCACTGCTGCCCTGCTATCCGTTTCCGCTACTTCGTACTCCCTCGATCAGAAAGCAACAAGCACACTTGCAGATATTGGCAAACTTTCGAGCATTAACGATGGCTATGCATCGCTTGGGATACGGCATCGGTTTAACGAGCACCTCGTAGCCGAGGCACTTGGTGGCATGACGATCAAAGCGGTTGAAGAACGTGAGTCGGTCGGCCCAATGGCAAGAAGCAAGGTAACACTATCGCCGTTTGAACTCGATGAGGGGTTGATCCTGAGCGGAGATGCATTCCTGGATGAACGGCGGTACAACACTACCCAGGAAGTCCTTCGCAATGATGGTGCGCAGCTAGCACTCTCGTCGGGTTTCGCTGAAGGTGGTCTTAACGCTGCCAGGGTCGGGTTTGGTATAAAGCGCAGGGATTTCTTTTTTCCGCGTGATACGTCGGGTACGCTGATCAAACAGGAGCGCTCGGAGCTAACATTGACCCTTCATGATGATTTCTTTTACCCAATTATCAGCGATCGGCTCAATGCGTCAGTATCGCTCGATATTGCGCCGCGTACGATCACCCGTCGAACTCCTGATGTCGATCTGAGCGCCCTAAGTGC
>JANWLI010000081.1 GCA_025450975.1 Candidatus Kapaibacterium sp.
AGCGTACCGGGAGTCCTCGCGCAATCGCGCGGCGGACACTCGGATCTCCGCATCACGATGCGCGGCTATGGCGCGCGCGGCGCAGGCGACCGCTCGAACGCGGGCAACATGCGCGGCGTCCGTGTTCTCATCGATGGCATTCCAGAGACCGAGCCCGACGGACGCACCGTCCTCGACAACGTCGATCTCTTCAATGTCGACCGACTCGAAGTCCTACGCTCGAATGCCTCGACGCTCTACGGCTCAGCATCCGGCGGCGTCATCAGCTTATTCACGCAAGAAGGATTTCCCTACTCCTTCCTCGAAACGCGCAACAACTTCGGCAGCTTCGGCCTCATGAAGAACTCGCTCATGGCCGGCGCACGCACGGGCAGCACAACGATCTTCACCAGCTACTCGAAGACGCAGTACGATGGTTACCGCGTACATTCCAATAGTGCTGCCGACAACTTCTACATGAATATCAGCTCGCAGCTCGATGAGATGACGCACCTGCGCGTCACCGCCGCTGCTGCCTTTAACGAGTTTCGCTTCCCGGGCTCGCTGACATGGGAAGAGTTCGAAGCGGATCCGAAGCAAGCAAATCCGCAGTACATTACACGCGACGAACGCCGTGACGATCGCGTCGGCCGCCTCGGCTTCACACTCGATCGCGACTTCGGCACTGAACACAAACTTTCCGGCACGTTCTACTTCCAGCCACGCTTTATCACCCGCTCCGAACGCGGCACCTACCGCGACTTCACACGCATCTGCATCGGCTCGAACGGGCAATACGGTTGGAACACTACGTTCGGCGAAACGAAGAGCTCACTCATCGCCGGCTTCGATCAATCGTTTCAGGATGGGTCGATCCTCTTCTACGGACTTAACGCCGATGCTTCGCGCGGCGCGCAAACAGAGAATCAAACCGAGCCTGCGCTTAACTCAGGATTTTATCTTCAGGAAGAGTTGAAGTTCGGCGACCTGCACGTCATGATCGGCGGACGCTACGACATGGCGACCTATCGCTCCGACGACTTGCTCGATACACTTCCCGAAGCTTCGAAGAGTTTTACGCATTTCACGCCGAAGGCATCGATCGGCTACATGCTTGGTGAGAATAACTCCGTCTATGTTCTCTACGGCGGCGGCGTTGAGAATCCGGCATTCAACGAGATCAACCCTCCGGATTCTCTCGTCGATGCAACCGGTGGCACTGCGCGTTTCAATCCGCTGCTTGAACCAGTTATCAGCACGACCTACGAAGCAGGCGCGAAAGGCAGTATTGTTTTCGGTGAAGGTGATTTTGGTTTGCGCTACGACGTCGCAGCCTTCATGATCAAGATCCAGAACGATCTTATTCCGTGGGATGGCGGCCGCTTCTACCACACGGCCGGCGAAACGTCGCGTAACGGCTTTGAGCTTGGCCTCGGAGCGTTCTCCGACTTCGGCCTCTCGCTGCAGACGGCGCTCACCTTCATGAGCAGCACCTACGATAAGTATTCGAATAACCTCGGCACCTTCGATGGCAACCAGACGGCCGGTATTCCCGGGATGTTCGGCAATGCGCGCCTTCGTTACAATCACGACTTCTCCGACAACGTCGGCGCATTCATCGAAGGCGGCATGGAGTTCGTCGGCGAGTATTATGCAGACGATCGCAACGACGAACTTCCGGACGGCACGCCGGACCCTGATACGAAGTCGCTCGTCCCCTCCTACTCGCTCTTAGGCGCAACGCTCGGCTTCCACGCGAACATCGATGCATGGAACATCAATGTCTTCGCAGGCGGCGCAAATCTCGGCGACAAGAGCTACGTCGCCTCCGCATTCATCAACGGCGCCAACAACCGCTACTTCGAACCCGGCCTCGGCCGCAACTTCACCGCAGGCATCGGCGTCAAGTACAGCTTTAAGGATTAACGTAGCGGCACGTCCGCTGGGAGTGTTTATCTGAAAACGGTACCACGATTAATAATGGAGTTCGGGTCATACTTCATCTTCATATTATTGAAATTTGAATATAGCTCTGTACCGAAGTATGAACGATAGAACTCCGGCCCTCTCGGTAATTCAGATTGAATATAACGTCTGTACCCCCAGTCTTGTGTAATAGATGAAATGTTTAGCTCATACTTTTTCAGAGCAAATTGAACATCATTATTGAGGCTAAGAACTGTCCACCAGCTTCCTACAGCATAAAATGAGTTCTGCGTTGAAAATAATAAAGGTGGATTAAACGATCGAAATTTAATAAAATACTCAAAAATGGGTTCAAAGATAAAATACTCAGAATAATGCGCTTGAAGAGCTGCTAACTGCCTCTTAACGAATGGTACATCCCGCTCCTCTATGAAGAAAGAAAACCAATATTGTGGATTTCTATCAACTATACGTTTGTCTGTTTTTTCCCTTGTCTGAAAATAGTGCATAGCCTCAAGATCGCATGCAAGCTGCGCATTATTTCTAACTGCTTGATCAAGGGCATTTGCTAGCAATACTTCAGTACGGGTAATATCTTCATCATTGAGAGAATATTCTCTTGTGAGAATCATGGATCTCCCTTCGCTAGATCTAACTTTAAGTTTAATTTCAGCTATAACTCCAAGCTGGCCCATTGCACCAAAATACCAAGGAAAATCATGATGACTTTTATTCACACATATTATCTTTCCTACACCATTAACTACAGTAATTTCATCAACATTTTCCCAGAATCCTCCAAATTCCGAGGAGCCAATCCCGAAACCACCAGCTGATATAAATCCCCCCACGGATGGGCCAGGAAACCCATCATTTATTACTGGAAGAGTAAGTCCAAAATCACTTAAAGCTGTATTAATCAGGTATAAGTTTATACCCGAACCAACTGTAATTTGTGTTGAATCATGAATAATAAACTTAGAAAGTTTCTGAGTTTCAACCCAAAGCTCTCCTTCATTTGGAAAAGTACTCCCATTCAGAGCGTGCCCTGCTCCTCGCGTCCTTATTGGGATTTCATTGTTAAATGCGATAGATATGACCTCAGAAAGCTCCTCAGTCGACTGTGGATAGCATATAATAGTATTATAAGGCACCCAAGTCATCGATTCGAAATCAAATAGTTTTCCTTGCTTTTGTGAAACTCTAAAAGCTTGGAATAGGGCTGAACGTCGTTGAAAATTATCCATAGGGTCGTATCTTCAACCAAGACATAATTGAAGCAGATAGAGCAGCAGAGGAAACGATCGGTTGCGTGTTCCTACCGGAACACCTTGAAGTCCATTCTCTGTCGATTCTTTTTGCAAGAGTGACCACGTTGTTTGATATTGCGTCGCAGTCTATTGTTGCCAATTCATTGACTTTGTATCGCATTACAATGCGATTCGGGTGATTCTTTTGCAGATCTTCCTCTATGTCAACGGCGTCATCCAAAATCCCCAAAAAATCTCCAACTCGGTATGACCACCTGAGATGCGCATCATACATATTTAGAGCTTCATTAGGCAAAATAATAAAAGCAGGAAGTGAAAAGACAACGCCCGGCAATGCTGACTTTCTTACTATTGCTAATTCTTGTGAATGGATTTGCCGGGTGATCACTGTTTGATTTTCTTCATCAAACATTAATTGGAAATAACCAACTAATTTATCCATGATCAATTCCTTGATCCCTCTACTAGGTAACGACCTCAACAAACTCCAATACAACTGAAAAATAGGTTGAAGGGGATTAAAATTAGAACCATGTTTAATGGTTTCTAATTGACCAACTCCGGAAATTGCTTGACGTCCCGTTATCGGCTCAATTAAGCCATCGTCCAAACCGTGATCATACAGAGTAATGAGTAAAGATAATACTGCTCCGACTTCACCTATTTTATCAGACTCTTCCTCAGCGGAGAGTATAGGAGCAATTAAGTATCTTGTCAGTCCATAGCCATGGCCGAGAAGGTGTTCTATATTTTCATCAGGGATGCCAAGTGCTTCGGTAAGATCTCGTCCACCCAATTGGTAATATTGTCTTTTAACTCCGTCTGCTAATAGCAGCGCTCTTGTTCTTATTTCACTATTATAGAGAGACCAGAAATAATAAGGAAGTATAAGATTTTCACTGGTAAATGACCTCGTAAGTCGTTCGAGTAAGGATTGCGTTATTGCAGAAGAATCGATCATCCTCTGTACCACAACATCCAACTACCCCCGCCCGAGGTTACAGGGTCTGGAGAGGCCGTTGGCGCCAAGGTTCCGAACATTGCTTGCAATGCCCCTGTCAAGCTATTCGGGACAGTTCTCCAGTAGCCAACGAAACTTGTGTTAGTTGGAGGGTTCTCATTTATTGTGACCTGATCACCTGAGACCGTCCCAGTAATATTAGCAGTATAAGTTTCACTACGTAGTTCAACCGTTACGTTCCCAGTAATCCCGCCACCAGCTGATACAGCAATATCCATCTCAATAGACGCACTCATTTCATATGCGTCTTTACAAACTCCAGCCCAATGTCCAGATGAAAGTGACATGATATTATACTCCTTTATTCAAGCTTCTTAAAATAGAAATTTTCAGACCTGGATGCTACGTCGAGAACAACAATACCTAACGAGTCGTATCTGGCAGTTCCTGTTAAAAAGTAGTTTGCCTTACTTAAAATTGAATCCTTCACGTTAAATAACATCACACTAGAAAAATCTTGCGGTGGCACGGCAATATCATCTCCAACCGTTGGAGGTACTGGGTCGAAGAACATAAACACCCCAGCAGAATATTCATATGGCGTCATTCCGAATTTTGTAAGGACAAAAGTCCCGACCTGATGTGGCTTAGTTAACCAAATATATCTGGAAAGGATAGAATCCAGTTTTGGTCCCGCGCGATACAATTGAAGGAGATGCGCCGTATTCATTTTTTGATATATATATGTACCAAGAGCATCTCCAAAATATGGAGCAGTCCTTTTCATATAAAGTTGAGGAGAGCACGAAGAAAGTGCAAAAACAAAAACAAATAGTAACTTGCGCCGCACTAAGAATTTGTCTTCGGTAGTGGCCATGAGTGTACGAGTCCTGATAAGGTACACAAGAAGGTTCCTTTTATTGGGGGCCCCTGTGGTCCTCCATCGTTACACCAAACTTCACCTGTATCAAAATCTACAATCACATACCCATATGTTCCATATTTCTTGCTAACAGCTTCATGATTTGCGTCATCCCCAAACACTTCGGTTTCGTTGCCGATTAAATCCCATGCCCCAGTACTTGGCCAATAGAAAGATGCCGCGTCAGGAGCACAGCAATTTGACATAGCGTACGAATCTAACTCACTATTTGGTTGATGTGGGTTTTGCGTCAAATATGAACATGTATGCATGACTTCATGCAATATTCCTGTACAGAACTTTCCCTTATTTGTATTATAGGTGTCCATAAGCTCTTTTCCGATTTTTATCGTTCCATTATCTGCCCATGCAGCAGAGGGAAGATCTTCGTCGCACCTAATTCTAAGGACGTGTTCTGTATCGCTCTGTTGGAGAAAATCACCTACACAAAGTCCAAGTGAAGACATACAAGAAAAACATGAATTTGCTCTTGATAAGCAAGTCTCGATATCCCGCTTCATATCTTCACTACAGCAATCATGGCAATGGAGATCTCCGGTATGCCATGAGCCACCTCGTTCGCAACATTGCTCCCACACAATCATTTTAACACCTCTTTTCTTCTATTTAGAATCTTTCAGGAAATGCATAGTTAGGACTACTCGGCCACAATATCCAAGTACCACCTGCTGTATCATTAAGAAATTGCGGCGGCGCATTAGATGGAGAAACCACTCCAAACATTGACTGCTCGTTATATACATGAGTAGCCGTTATCTGCTCCCAATATCCAGTGAAAGTCACTGAAGCAAAGGGTGGTCCTTGTGAGGTAACTGTTAGCGATACTGTATCGCCACTAACATTTCCAACAATATTACCACGATAACCCAAGTCTGTGCCCTTAACTAACAGTAGGGCGGTCCCGCCAAGCGTGTTATCAAGATTTACAATGAGATCCAGAATAACGTCGCCAGACCATTCATTTGCATCATAATACTGGCCTAGCCATGTCCCAGATAATAACGGCATGTTCGTATGTCATTTAATTTTCCAAATTATCCATGACCCACCGCCATAGTTCTCGATTCTAAATGGCATGGTGGATCCATATACAGAGTACAATCCAAAAAAGCCTTTTGTATCCACAAAAAAGCCTTTTGCAATATACTCTTCTCCCTTTTCTCCAAACGGAGAAGCCTTAAAAGTAACTTCATCGTCTACAAAAGTTACTGACAAGACTAAACTTGATCTATCCGTTTCGTGCAACCCTTGATGTTCTATCTTCAACGTTCCTATATAGTTGCCATCATCGCTACTGATTTCAAGTTCAAGACGACAGTCCCACCCAAAACTATCGTGGTAATGTCCCTTCCATACACCAACCATTTTATCCAATTGACTCATTAGCTTACGTATTCGAAATCTGGATGACTTAGAAGTAACGCTATGTCCGTATCGTCCACCAATTTTACTGCACCATTGGTTTTAAATTCGTACTCATTACCGTTTGCACATATGGCAAGAATTGGGACTCTTCCGAGATAGCGAATTTGAGAGCTAGCTCCTAATTTAGTAAATTTGATGCGTTTTGTTTTAGGAGGGTTAGTACTACTCTCGGCATTCTGTAAACTGCCGCCTTGTGAGGCAGTTTTAAACGATTTCCGTTGATCACCGCAGCATCCCATAGTTCTATTCCCTATTAGTCGCTTTATGAAAAACTACTGCAGACCCAGATAATGCTATCCCAAAAATAATTCTATTTGTCAGTGTTTCGTTGACAAAAACTAGAGAAAAGATCAGACCTAACCAAATAGAAACGCAAAAGAAACAATCTATTAATTTACCCCAAACACTTTGCCCTAGTAATCTTCTAAATTTTACGATGATGTCGAAAGGTCCATCTTCTTGACTCAGCAAATGACTCAACCTGAATACGCAGAACGAACCTATAATAAAATTGATAAGAGTCACTTCCATTTAACCAATACAAATATATGTTGGGGAAAGCTAAAATACAAGTCTTGACAAATATTTTTTTAATAAAAGCAATTAACAATAAATAGAGACCACAGTGCTAGTACTCGTGTCGCGGCGCTTGTTCTATATTGATGCCTCAGAATTCTTATTCCCGTTTCTATGTTTTAAAGACTGATAGCTTACTTACAGCACCACTATGACACCTTCCCATCTCTCATACGATCGCCACACACTACCCGCCAACCGCCTATCCGCCTCACACAAAACGTGTGTGTGTAAATTTATCGTGATGTAATATAAAGACTTGCAGGCACAAATTTCGGGTTTGTGTCAAAAAATGGGAGTGAACCCTTTCGGTGTAAATCGTGTCTTTTGACGCCATTTTATGAAGACGATCAGCACAATCGCCGACCTCAGAACCGAACTTGCAGCGCTGCGAAGCGCCGGCAAGACGATCGGCTTCGTCCCAACCATGGGAGCCCTCCACGATGGACACCTGTCGCTGGTGAAAATGTCGAAAAGTGTGTGTGATATCACGGTAGTCAGCATCTTCGTCAACCCGACCCAATTCGCCCCGCACGAGGACTTCTCGAAGTATCCGCGCCCCATCGAGGAAGATGCTGCACTTCTTGCCACCGAGGGTGTAAATTTCCTTTTCCTGCCGGAAGCCTCGGATATCTACCCCCCAGGCAGCTCGACATTCGTCATCGTCGAAGAGGTCAGCAAGGAGTTCGAAGGCTTCGTCCGCCCCGACCATTTCCGCGGCGTCGCGACGGTCGTCTCCCTGCTATTCCATATCGTCACTCCCGACAAGGCCTTCTTCGGCCAGAAGGATGCGCAGCAGGTAGCCGTCATCAAACGGATGGTTCGCGACCAGCACTTCCCGATCGAGATCGTCACCGGCGACACCCTCCGCGAGCCCGATGGCCTCGCGATGAGTTCGCGAAATCGCTACTTATCGCCTGAGGATCGTCGCAAGGCAACGACGCTTTACACGACGCTTGCCGGGATCGAGTCGTTCATGGATAGCGGGTATAGTCTTGCCGATGCGAAACTTGCAGGGATGAAGGTCTTCTCCGAGGCCGCGCCGGATGCGGTTCTGGAGTACCTGGACTTCGTGCATCCCGAAACATTTCAACGTGTTGACTCGTTTAACGATGCTGAGAAGATTGTCGTTGTGATCGCTGCCCGATTAGGCTCAACGAGGCTCATCGACAACATCATTCTCAGCCCGAAAACATGAGACGTACACTATTTAAATCGAAGATCCATCATGCGACCGTCACCCAGGCCGACCTTCATTATGAAGGATCGCTGACGCTGGACTCCGACCTCATGCGCGCCGCCGACCTCCTGCCCTACGAGAAGGTGGCAATCGTCAATGTCAATAATGGCGAGCGTATCGAGACGTATCTGATCGAAGGACCGGCGCAGTCCGGTGTAGTGTGTCTCAATGGCCCAGCAGCCCGACGAGGCGCAGTCGGTGACCAGATCATCATTATCAGCTACGGTGAATTCGAAGACACCGAGGACCTCCGCAATTTCCAGCCCACCGTCGTTCACGTCGACAAGAAGAACCGCATCAAAGATATTTCGCACCGCATCGAAGCTTTCCAACTTGCCTAACGAGCGCCCACTCGCCGTCGTCATCCTCGCTGCCGGCCAAGGCAAGCGCATGCAGGATCCGACCAAGCCGAAAGTGCTATACGAGATCGCCGGCAAGCCGCTCGTCGGCCACGTCCTCGACCTCGCCAACAAGATCCACTCGACGAAGCAGGTAGTCATTATCGGTTTCGGCCGAGATCAGGTCAAGGCCTACGTCGAATCGAGCTATCAAGGCGTCGACTTCGCAGTCCAGGAAGAGCAGCACGGCACAGGCCACGCCATGATGCAAACTGCAACGCATCTTGCAGATTTCGATGGCGACATCCTCGTACTTTACGGCGATGTTCCCCTGCTAACCCAGGAGACCGTTACCCGGCTCATTGAAAATCACCGTTCATCGAACGCCAAGGCAACCGTCCTATCGTCGATCCTCGATGACCCCACGGGCTACGGCCGCATTGTCCGCACCGCCGATGGCAAGCACCTCGAGCGCATCGTCGAAGAACGCGATGCATCAGCTGAGATCCGCCAGATCAAGGAGTGGAATTCCGGCATCTACGTTTTCGATTCTATTGCGCTCTACCCCATTTTACAGGAGCTGGAGCCCAATAACGACCAAGGCGAGTACTATCTGACCGATGTATTCACCTTTCTCACCGAGCTCTTTGGTCCCGATGCCGTATCAGTCATTATGACGAGCGACCCGACGGAAGTCGCCGGCATCAACACGAAGGACCAGCTCACTGCTCTCGAAGCCGAGTACTACACCCGGCAGGCAGTAGCATCGTAACGCTGCTTCAGCGTTAACTTTTTTTCACCGTTCTCCCTGGTTACATAGCATACTAATTGCGTATATCTTTGTACTACATTTTTGCTAGAGGACCCATGGTTCGACTATATACATTAGCCTTCTGCCTCCTTTCTCTACCGCTTTTCGCCCGACCTATCATGCCGGCCGATACGAGCTACGCCGACGCCTGGAAGCTTGTCGAGAACTACGTCGAGAAGCAACGCCCGCAATCGGCCCTCGAAGTCGTCAACGGCATCTACGCTAAGGCCAAGCGCGAGAAGCATACGGTCAACTTTATTAAGGCTGTCGCCTACAAGCTGCGCCTGCAACAGGAAGTCAAGGAAGACGATGTCGTCAGTCTGATCGCTGATCTTCGCAAAGAAGCTGATGCCGCATCCTTCCCTGAGAAGAACATCCTCCATGCGTATCTGGCAAAGGCATATCTGGGCTACTACAATTCTAAGTCATATCTCATTAGCCAGCGAACACCAATTGTATCTGATACACTACCTGCCGATATTACGCTCTGGGATGCCGATGCTTTTAAGCTATCTATATTTGGCGAGATCGATAAATCATTAAGCGAACCAAAAACGCTTAAGGGCACGCCTATTGAAAAGTATCGTGATCTCTTTACCAGCTTTCAAAAGGGACCCGAGATTATAACGCCAACTCTTTTCGATGGCCTTGCAATTAATGCCCTCGATATCTACCGTCAGCTTGGCCGATCGCGAACATTCCGCTTTCCAAGTTCCGTCACTGATGAAGCGGATGAAGACCTACTGACCGAAGGCCTATTTGCTCCGGCGGTTGACTTTACCAAAATTAGAATTACCGGCGATTCGTCTACGTCTCGTCGCGCACTGCGTCTCTATCAGGACCTTCTGGTATTCCATCAGAATACCGGCAATACGGCAGCGCTTATCGATTACGATCTTTCCCGCCTTGCCTACGTCAGTTCTGTAGTTCATACCGAGGAAGGCGATTCGTCCTACGTCAGAGCACTTGAATCGCTATATAGTCGCTACAAGGACAAGGAAGAGGCAGCACAGATCGTCTCAAGACTGATCGACCTGATTCGTAACTCCGACCCGAAAAAAGCTCATGGTGTTGCCGAAGAAGTATTGAAGCGCCACCCACGTGCCCCGTTTGCACCAAACGTTCGCAACCTTAAGCGCGATCTCGAGCGCCCTGAGATCAGCATGGTTATCGAGCACTCGATCCAGCCCGGCAAACCTACGATCGGATTAGTACGCTATAAGAATGTCCAAAAGGTGTGGCTCCGAATCGTTGAATTCAATGGCGAACTACCGAATATCGAGCAGGAGAAGTTCTTTCAACAGCTCAAGCGTATCAAGCCTACGAAGGAGTGGGAGCAACCACTGCCTGACTTCAAAGATCTACGCTATCATAGCGGCGACATCAAGATTTCCTCAATCGACAAGCACGGTAGGTACTTCCTTCTCGCTTCTACCGATCCTGCATTTACCGGAAACGAGCAAGCATATGGCATTCAGCCATTTTGGGTGACAAAGCTCACCCTGGCAAAATTCGAATCGAGCGAAGATGACGAAGACCGTTACTTTGTTCATGATCCAATAAGCGGATCGCCAATCGCAGGTGCAACAGTAAAAGTTTATACAATGCAGTATAATTACCAGACCTCTCGATCAGAGAAAAATCTGCAAAAAACGGTAAAGACTGATGCCCAGGGAAAATTTAGTGTCGTCAATAAGCGAGGTTTAAATCGAGGCAAAGACGATCGTGAATACTACGAAGGAAAGAACTACGTCTTTGAGATCATCACAGAAAGTGATCGTTATATTTCGGATCAGACCTACAGCTACCCGCAGCCACGTCCGGTAGACAAGTTCACGCCGCAAACGTTTTTCTTCACGGATCGAAGTATCTATCGCCCGGGCCAGACGATCTACTTCAAAGGTATCATGATCGAGAATAACCCGGCCAAACTCGATAATAACGTAGTCAGTAATCGGCGCACGACGGTGAAGTTTCTCGATGCGAATTATCAACTTATCGCTGAGAAAGAGTTTACTACCAATGAGTATGGATCTTTCAATGGTACGTTTACGGCTCCAATTGGCAAACTCAATGGCCAGATGCATATTGAGGATGGGCATGGCAATGCTTACTTCCGCGTCGAAGAATATAAGCGCCCGACATTTAACGTGACGTTTGAAGATATCACGAAGACGTATAAGGTTGATGACAGCGTCATTGTCAATGGCAATGTCAAGTCTTTTGCCGGCGCAAATCTTGACGGAGCACGCATTCGTTATCGAGTAACTCGGGTAGCACGTTTCCCCTATTGGTTCGATTGGTGGCGCCCTATTCCATACGGAAAGACCCTTACGATCACGGGCGGCACGACAACGACATCGCCAGACGGCACGTTTACGATCGGCTTTATTGCAAAACCAGATAAGACACAGCCAAAATCGAACGATCCGCTTTTCACCTATGAAATTACTGCTGATGTTATAGATATTAGTGGTGAAACGCTATCCGGATCAACAACCGTCTCTGCAGCCTATTACTCACTTATTAGCTCTGTTGCAGTCCCGGAAATCATCGAGCGATCCAGTGGCGGCAAGGTAGTGATCCGCACAAATAATGTGAACGGACGTCCGGCATCATCACGAAACGATATGCGTATCGAACGCCTTACCGAACCTACCTATCCGATTCGCAAACGTTTATGGGAAAAAGCGGACACAACAACTATTCCTGCTGATGAATTTAAAAAGGATTTCCCACTCGATGAACACCGGAACGAGTCTGATTTGAATACCTGGCCCGCTGCCGAGCAAACACTTGCCAGAGCGATCAATCTCGATACAAGTGGAGTCGACTCCATATCCCTCGCAGGTTATAAGCCCGGCGTATATAAAGTCACGTTTATCACCCACGATCCAGCAGGCAAAGACTTACGTCAGGTTGCATTCTTTAAGGTATACGACAAGCAGTCCCCCACACCTTCGTTTGTTACGCCGCTCACGCTTTCAAGTGAAAAGAACAGCTATCAGCCTGGGAGCACTGCTTCGATCGTTCTTTCATCGTCCTATGAGGATGTCATCGTTTTTTACGAAGTGACCTCGCATCGTGGCACGATCCGCTCCGAGCAGATCCGCTTAGGAAAAGCACAGCGCACGATCGAGATTCCAGTAACTGAGCAGGACCGTGGCGGAATAACTGTGACTGCATATCTGATCCATGACTATCGCCTCTACTCGTCAACCGTACGCCTCGAAGTGCCGTGGACGAATAAAGACCTGACGGTAAAGATCGAAACATTCCGCTCCAAGCTGAAGCCGGGCGAAAAAGACGAGTGGCGCATCACGCTTAAAGGATTGAAGGCAGAACCGATAGCAGCAGAAATGCTGGCTGCCATGTACGACGCTTCACTCGATGAGATCGAGCCGCATCGTTGGAATCGCTTCGCATGGAGCCCATTCTTTCCCAATATGAGTGTCATCGGCCTGTCACTGGCACCGCGTGAGATTCCCTTTGTCCTCGATCAGCAAGACGAGCGATACGAAGATAACTTTGACTATGGTCGCTACATGCTACAAATGTTCGGGCTGGAGTATCTCTATCAAGGATTCAGGCGTGATATGTTAATATTTAAAAATGGTGGCGCAATCGGAAGAACAAGTGGTTTGAGCGAAGCACAGGAATCAGTATCGGGCGATTATGTCGTTGCTAATACTGCCCCTCCTGCTCCGGCAGGAAGTGGAAAGATGAAAGATGGCGAGGCTGACGATAAATCTCCTGTGTCTGCTGCAACGACGAAGAAACTCGACCAGGTATCTGCTCGCAAGAACTTCAACGAAACAGCTTTCTTCTACCCGACTCTGCTGGCCAATGACAAGGGGGAGGTCACCTTCTCCTTCACTGTACCTGAAGCGCTCACCACTTGGAAGATGATGGGCTATGCACACACTGCTGACTTGAAGACAGGATACGTTGAGCAAAAGATCATTACGCAAAAAGAGCTGATGGTGCAGCCGAATGCGCCGCGCTTCCTGCGTGAGGGCGATTCGGTAGTACTTGTTGCAAAAATCTCAAATATTTCATCAAGTGACCTCTCCGGCGATGCACGGTTATCACTCTTCGACGCAACAACGATGCTTCCCTATGATGCACAGGTCTCACTCACAGGCGCAGCTAAGCAGTTCAGCGCCGCTAAAGGCCGCTCGACTTCAGTAAGTTGGAGATTCGTCGTGCCCGAAGGTGCTCCGACTCTTGTATACCGTATCGTCGCTGCCAGCGGTAATTTCTCCGATGGCGAAGAAGCACCGATACCGGTGCTTCCCAACAAGATGCTTGTCACCGAGACGCTGCCCCTTAATGTCCGTGGCAAATCAACTGAGACGTATCGCTTTGAGAAACTCGCTGCTTCAAAGTCATCGCCGACCTTACGTAATCATAAGCTGACGCTGGAAATGTCGTCGAATCCCGCGTGGTATGCTATTCAGGCACTACCGATGCTTATGGAGTACCCTTATGACTGCGCAGAGCAGATCTTCAACCGCTTCTATGCAAACAGCATTGCCTTTACACTTGCCAATAGTAACCCGCGTATCAAGCGAGTGTTTGATAGTTGGAAAGGGTCAAAAGAGTCACTTCTTTCCAACCTTGAAAAGAACGAAGATCTGAAGCAGGTCCTTCTTGAGGAAACACCCTGGGTTATGTCCGGGAAGAATGAGACCGAACGTAAGCAGCGTCTCGGCATCATCTTCGACATTAACACAATGTCGCAAGGTTTACAAAATGCTCTTAATAAACTGCAGGAACAGCAAACGCCAACAGGCGCGTGGTCGTGGTTTCCGGGTATGCGTGAAAGCGACCACATCACGCAGTACATCGTCGCGGGCTTTGGCAAACTGCAGGTCATGGGTGTTGACCTGAAGTCTTCATCGCAAATGATCGAGAGTTCCATTCGGTATATCGACCTTGCAATGGATCGTCGCTACCGTGAGCTCAAACGCCTGACAAAAGATAAAGACATGGATAGCGATCATCTCGGATATGACGCCATCCAATATCTCTATGCCCGTAGCTTCTATACGAAGGAGAAAGTTGACAACCAGTATCAGACCGCATTCAATTATTGGATAAAGCAGGCAGAGAAGTACTGGACGAATAAGTCGATCATCGCCCAAAGCATGATCGGCATCGCCCTCCATCGCTTCGACAAACCGAAGGCGCCTAAGGAAATCGTCACTTCACTTAAAGAGCGTGCCCTGCGAAGCAAAGAGCTTGGTATGTACTGGAAGTATACCTATGGTTGGTTCTGGTACGAGTTGCCGATCGAGACCCAGGCGACGGCGATCGAGCTCTTCGATGAAGTTGCAAAAGATAAAGAAGCAGTCGAAGAACTGAAGATCTGGCTTCTGAAGAATAAGCAGGTCAATGACTGGAAGACAACGACTGCCACCTCCGATGCCTGCTATGCCCTGCTCGGTCGCGGGAGTGATCTCCTTGCGTCATCAGAACTCGTTAAAATCGAACTCGGCGGCAATAACATCGACCCCAAAAAGCTTCCGAACGTTACCGTCGAAGAAGGCACCGGCTATTTCCGTACTTCGTGGCACGGCGAAGAGATCAGGCCTGAGATGGCTAATGTGAAGTTAACGAAAGTCGATGACGGCATTGCCTGGGGAGCAGTCTACTGGCAGTACTTCGAACGCCTGGATAAGATAACTCCAGCCAAGACGCCACTTGTCGTCGAAAAGAAGCTCTACAGGAAGAATACGGTTGCTAAGAAAGCTCAACTTGAAGAGATAACCCCCAACACGCCGATCAGGGTTGGAGACGTCGTAACGGCCCGCATTGCAGTCCGTGTCGATCGCGATATGGAGTATATCCACCTCAAGGATATGCGGGGAGCATCGTTTGAGCCGGTTTCTCAGCTATCCGGCTTCCACTATAAAGGCGGCCTCGGGTATTATGAGAGCATTAAGGATGCTTCGACCAATTTCTTTATCCATTACCTGCCAAAGGGAGTCTATGTCCTTGAATATGACCTGCGGGCAAGCCATAGTGGGACATACCTTGGCGGCATTACGACGATCCAATCGATGTATGCACCCGAATTTGCCAGCCATACGGAGGGAATTACGGTCTCGGTGAAAGAGTAAATATGAAACTTCTTTTGCAGCAAATCGTTTTTGTTCTATAGTGAAAAGAACGTTCATCGTTTTCCTATTCCTTATCGTAGCATCCGCTTCGAATGCCCAGTTTCGTCCTGGATCAGGAATCCCTGAAGAAAAGCCTGCATCGACCCTCGACGCCATGCGCGGCGCTGGTGACAGCTTCTTTTCACGTCTATTTTCCCCGGATCGCTTCCGGATGAATCAGACCTATAGCATGTCGTTTATGTCGGGCGGCGGACAATCAGTCGGATTGAGCGCATTTACAAATACCTTTAGCTATAAGGCAGCTGACGATCTCTTTATTTCGGCAGACGTCACTGCCCTTTATTCCCCGTACAGCTCGCTTGGCAGCGACCATGCAAAGAGCCTCAATGGGATCTACCTTTCGAATGCACGGCTTGACTGGAAGCTCAGCGAAAGCTCGTTCCTGCGCATCAGCTATACGAAAGCGCCGTACTCCTCTTCACTTTTTGATCCATATCACTGGTAACGTTGGCACTGCCATTGCTCCCAGCCCTACGCCGCCTGAGGCCATCGAAACGGAAATCATCCAGAAAGTCACGCCTCGGCACTGTCGTTCTTTGGACATGCATCCTCATCTCCTTAGGAGTTGTCGGCACGCTCGGCTGGCAATTCGTGAACCGGATGTGGGTCAATCCGCCAGTTTCAAGTACCCGCGAACGAACCGACATGCTCGTTAAAGCCGGCGAACACATTCAGCTGACCGTCATGAATGGCTCCGGCGCTGACGGTGTGGCAAGGTCGTTTACCGACTACTTACGTGCCAGAAAATTTGACGTCATCGAGATGACCAACTTTCCGAAGCAAGATGTCGCCGTGACCTATATCATTGACAAGGTCAATGACCCTGTCTCGGCAAAGAAGGTCGCCTATGCACTCGGCATTGGCGACGACCGTATTAAAAACGAACCCGACTCAAATGCGTTTGTTGATGCCGCAGTCGTGATCGGAAAAGACTTTAAATCGACGAATCCTATGCGCTAATATATGACACCACCCTCTGCAAAAGAACCGAAACGTCCAGCCACTAAAAAGGCTGCAGTTCCAAAGAAGGCTGTAGCTTCGAAGAAGGCCGCTCCTAAGAAGCCTGTTGCCCGAAAGAAAGTCCCCGCCGATCCCATGCGTAAGATCGCCCTTGCGGCAGCACAGTTTGCGATCGAGAAAAAAGCATCAAATGTAAAGCTTATTGACCTTCGAGCGGTGACGGCAATTACCGATTACTTCGTTGTAGCCTCGGGATCAAGCGACACACAGGTGAAGGCAATTGCAGATAACGTGATCTCAGAAATGCGGAAGCACGACTACGTCCCCTGGAAGAGTGAGGGCTGGGATGCAAAACAATGGATCATTATCGATTTTGTCGACCTTGTTGTTCATGTCTTCCACGAAACGGCTCGTGAATTCTATAATCTTGAGCGGCTGTGGGCTGATGCCCCGACCGAAGTGATTGCGGACAAACTGGCGAAGCCGAAAAAACGCGCGGCAACAGCATAGTAAATGGATCAGGTCTATCTATATCTGGAAGTTATAGGCCGCAGCATCCTTGTCTACGGAGCAGTCATTATCGCCTTCCGTCTCGCTGGCAAGAAACATGTCTCTGAGCTATCCTTTGTAGACTTCATTCTCATCCTGCTTGTCTCCGACGCTGTCCAGAATTCCATGGTCGGCGAGAATCACTCTGTTGAGGGTGGCATCATCGCAGCCAGTACGCTAATACTGATGAATGTTCTTCTGACGAAGATCATTAATAAAAATCCAAGGATCGCAAAGATCGTCGAAGGCGAGCCCGTCCTCCTTGTCCACAATGGTCATCTCCTCAAGAAGCGTCTCGCAGAGCAGAGCTTGCGCATTGAGGAGATTCACGAAGCTATGCATGAGAATGGGATTGCTAAGCTCAGTGACGTATCGATGGCTATCCTCGAGACCGACGGGACGATCTCCATCATTCCAAAGGAAAAGAAATGACAAGGCGCGAATCGGCCGCAACGAAGAAAGAGCGCTTTCAAACGGTCTACCAGATCCTTGATCAGCTTTACCCGAAGACAGAGACGGCACTTGAGCATTCTGACGAGTTCGAACTCTTGACAGCAGTGATCCTTTCAGCGCAATGTACCGATGCCCGTGTCAACATCGTCATGCGCGATTTTCGTCCTCGCTTACCAGCTCCGCAAAGCTTAGCAGATGCTTCTCTGGAAGCGATAGAAGAGGTAATTCGGCCTACCGGGTTCTTTCATCAGAAAGCAAAGTCGCTCAAGTCAATGGCAACTGACGTTGTCACCAAGTTTG
>JANWLI010000082.1 GCA_025450975.1 Candidatus Kapaibacterium sp.
CTCAAGAAGGTGATCTCCCAGGTGATCAGCATCAACTGGCAGTATCACACTTCCGGCATGAATAAAGAGAATTTCCTGATGGTCGTCTAGAGGATCTCTCGCGGCAATTGCTTGATCGGGAGAATAAACCGGAATATAGCGCCAGCCCCTTCTTTTCCTTCGGCATAGATCCGCCCACGGTGCGTGTCGACGATCTTTTTGCAGATCGCCAGACCGATGCCCGTTCCCTTGTATTCCTGTTTGCCGTTGAGGCGCTGGAAGATCACGAAGATCTTTTCCGCATATTGCTGATCGAACCCGATCCCATTATCCTCAACTTCGACCTGACAGTACGTTTGCGTCTCGTTCAAATGCTGTTCGGCTATTTGTTCTCGTGTCAAAAGCTGCGAACGGATGTTAATTTGCGGTGCAACATCAGCACGCGTGAACTTCAAACTGTTGCTGATCAGATTATGAAAGAGCTGGTTGATCTGCAGCGGGATGCCATCGACAGCCGGAAGTTTTTCTAAGGTAACCGTTGCATTCTTTTCCTGGATGACAATATCGAAGTCGGAGATCACCTTCTTTGCGATCTCGTTGAGGTTAGTCTTCGTAAAATTCTCTTCAGGATGGCTCAGGCGCGAGTAATTGAGCAAGTCGTTGATCAGGTCGCTCATCCGCTCGGCAGAAGAGATGATCTTCTCAACGAATGGCGAGCTCGTTTCGGTCTGCGCATCCGTCTCACGCAGCCGGGCAGAGAACATGCGGATCTTGCGCAGCGGCTCCTGTAGATCGTGCGATGCAATGTAGGCGAACTGCTCGAGGTCGCTGTTGCTCCGGGCAAGCTCTTTATTGCGTTCTTCAAGGATCAGGTTCGTGGAGCGCAGTTTCTCGGCAACTTCGATGACGAAGGTATTATCATGCCCGATGATCAGGCATGCGTACACCTTATCGTTTCGTGTCAGCGGCACGAAGAAATTTTCATAGATCCGGTTATTAATGACGGATCGCTGCATGAGCGTATGGACGTATTCTCCGCTCAACGCCTTCTGCAAGTTGCCATAGGTCTCAGTATCGAACATCTGTGGCAGTACATCGATCATTCGCTTGCCGATGAGCTGCTCACGCGTTACATTATAGAGCTCTTCGGTCTTTGCATTGACCGCCAGGTATTTTCCTTCGTTATCGATAACGGTGATCACGTCGACCGAAGCATCGATGATCTTTTCAACGAATTTCTTCTGCTCGACTAGCTCCTGGTTCTTGTCTTCAAGCGTCAGGTTGGTTGCCTTAAGCTGCTCGGTCATTTCGACGATCGACGTGATGTCGTGACCAATGTTCAGGCAGGCATAGACCTGGCCAAGGTTATCCCGGAGCGGGATGAAGAACGTCTCGTAGAAATGACCATTCATCTCCGAGCGATAGGAATCAAGGTGCAGTTCTTCGCCGGTGAGTGCTTTATGAATGTGGTCAAGCACTAAGGAGCGCTTGAACTGTGGGAAGACCTCCGTGATCGTCTTGCCGAGCATCTCCTCTTTGGTCTTGCCCCATTCCGTGCTCGCCTTTTTGTTGACCGCTAGATACTCGAGTTGCTTGCCGATCACGACGATCGAATCGACTGACGTATCGAGGATCGTATCGACAAACTCTTTCTGTTGCTGAAGCTGCTCATGTTTTGTGCGAAGTTCGCTTGTGCGCTCCTGCACCTGCCGTTCGAGCTCTTCTGCGAGCATCTTCCGGTCGTTGATGTCTACACACGAGCCGATATAGCCAAGGAAGGAGCCGTCAGAATCGAATCGCGGAACACCATTGGTCACTACCCACCGGTAGGTCCCATCGTATCGCTTAAACCGGGACTCCAGCTGAAATTCTTTTCGCTCGTCGAATGCAGCATGGTACGTTTGTCGCGCTTCCTCGGCGTCATCAGGATGCAGCCCCTGCGTCCATCCGTCGCCGAGTTCTTCTTCGAGCGTCCGGCCACGGAATTTCAACCAGCCCATGTTGAAGAAGTCGCATCCCTTGTTCGTACCCGCCATCCAGATCATGACCGGAGCAGTGTTCGCAACTGCGCGGAATCGTTTTTCACTTTCCCGAACGGTTAACTCAGCGCGCTTATTTTCCGTAATATCGGTGACGGCGCCGACGTAGCCAAGAAATGTTTTATTCGGCGAATAGCGTGGTGTCGCATACGTCGAGACCCACCGGTATTCGCCATCATGTCTGCGCAGACGGTGCTCAGTGCGGAAATCGACATGTTCGTCGAGTGAGCGCTCATAATTTGCCAAGAAGCGTTCACGATCTTCCGGATGGATATTCTCGGCCCAGCCAAAGCCAACTTCTTCATTGATCGTACGACCGGTAAACTCAAGCCATTGCTTGTTAAAGAAATTGCGTTTCTTATCAGGTTGCGACATCCAGATCATCACAGGCGCATGATCGGCTACCGTGCGGAATCGGTGCTCACTTTCTCGCAGGCGCTGGTAGGCAAGTTTTTGATCGGTGATATCGACTAACGTATTGACAGCGCCGGTAAGCCTGCCATTGGCATCAAAGATCGGCTTTGGATGCGGAAGCACATTCCTACGAGTACCGTCAGGGCGTTCGATAATGATCTCTGTACCGGAGACAGCCTTGCCCTCCTGGAGGGTTAGTGCCATCGGACACTTATCGAGATCGACAGGATTATCATCAAGATCGTAGATCTTCCACGAGCCGCACCACAGATCTTTCCCAACTTCAGGCTCCCGCCCCCATAAATTGACGGCCTCGTCATTATAGAGCATGATCTTGCCTTGTGCATCCGTCGTATAGATGGCGATCGGCAAACCCTCAATAAGTTGGCGATACTTCTTTTCACTCTCACGCAGGGCCTCTACCATACGCTTCTGCTCGGTTACGTCGCGAGCGGTGTTTGAGGCGCCGATGATGGCTCCCCTACTGTCTCGTATCGGCGAGATGGTCAGGGAGAGGTCGAGCAGTTGGCCATCCTTGGCCATGCGCTTTGTCTGAAAATGATCGACGCGCTCTCCCTTTCTGAGGCGCTGAATGATAGCGGTTTCTTCCAGTAAGCGGTCCGGAGGCAGGAGTTTCGTGATCGACTGTCCCACCATCTCCGGAGCTGTGTACCCGTAGATGCGCTCGGCAGCAGCATTCCAACTCGTCACGGTACCATCGAGCGTCTTACTGATGATCGCGTCGTCGGACGATTCAACGATAGCAGCAAGCCTTCCCGTATATTCCTCAGACTCTTTGCGATCGGTAACATCGCGGAAATTCACGACGACGGCATTTAGGGCCGGATCATCGAGAAGATTTGTGCCAATACCTTCGAGCCAGCGGTAGGTGCCATTCTTGTGACGCTTGCGCCACTGGGCCTGCATGGTGTTGCCAGGCTTCGACACCAGTTGCATAAAGACCTGCTGCATCATCTCGACATCGTTGGGATGCATGAACTCCCACGGAGAATGACGGAGCATCTCTTCAAGATCGTAGCCGAGCATGCGCTCGGTCGAGGGACTCAGGTAGGTCATATTCGCCTGCGCATCGCAGAGCGCAATACCATCGCTGCCTTTTTCGATCAGCGACCGGAAACGTCTTTCGCTCTGTCGTATCGTTTCTTCAGCTCGCTTGATATCGGTGATATCAATAGCGACGAACAATCCCGCATAGACTTCACCGCTGTCGTCTTTAAGCGGCACGCAATGCACCATGTAGTCATCGCCCGTCTCTTCTGATTTACGTTCGAGCGAAAACTTTTCGCCGGCTAAGATCCTGTTGTACAGGTCTTTCGATGCTTCGTATCGTTCGGGTGGCGAAACTTCTGTCGGGTGCTTCCCTTCGTAACTGCGACGATCATAACCCAGTTTTTCCAGGATATCACCTTCGACAAGAAGGAAGCGATGATTCTTATCGACGACGATGACGACAGTGCCTGGTATATTCAATACGACAGAGCGGAAGAGTCGCTCTTTCCGCTGGAGCTCTTGCTCGGTTTCTTTCCGATGCGTGATATCGGTTACACTTAAGACCATGCCGGTGATCACACCCGCATCATCTTTTACCGGATTTAAGTGCGACAGATACCAGATGGACTTTCCTTCAAATGATCGGTATGCTACTTCAAACTCCGCTTCTTCTCCGCTAAAGACGGTCTCTGCAAGTTGCTTGAATGCTTCCCGGCGCTCCGGTTCGATGACATCGAGTAGCGATGAGCCTGTTTGTAATTGCTTGTGGTAATGAACGACTGCCCGGTCCTGTGCTGCCTGATTAACGGCTGTAACGATTAGATTGCGATCGACCAGAAGCAGGGAATCGGAAATACTGCTAAAGATGGCGCGCAGATCGTTATCGGATTTCCGCAGCAGATCCTCAGCGCTTTTTTGCGACGTAATATCTACTGTGCTGATACAGACGGCTTCGATCGTATCGCTTCCGTCGGCACAGATGGGGCTATAATTAACCTTCAGCCAGTAGGATTTTCCGTTTTCAGTGAACGGTGTTTCCATTTCGACGGTCTCACCTTTCGCTGCCCGACTAACATTCTCGATAGTCCGCTCACGAAATTCAGGACGTGCGATCTCAAAGATCGAATCGCCGATACTAAACGACTTGTTCTTTTCGGCCGCAAGCTCATGGATACGTTTGCCCGAAGGTTCATTGAAGAGCAGGAGGTTGCCTTCGCAGTCGACGATGCTAAAACCAAAATAGGCATGGTCGATAACCGAGCGTAGGTATGACTCCACTTTCCCAAGCGTGTGGGTGTCGTCACCTATAGCAACACCGTTAGCGGCGGTGTGACTGCCGTTACCGTTGGATTTAATTTTAGGGGGAGTACGGGAAGAGGACTTGCGAGCAGATGTGTCCTTCATAAAAAATATATGCACAAGATCACTGTCACTGAGCAACATGCCCTTCCGGGCATTTGTTCTTCATGTTCGACCTATTTAAGCCACTCGGAGATCACGTCTTTGAGCCATCCGAACAGCAGGGACATCCCCCAACTAATGGCGAAAAGGGCCGCGAGTATCAGCAAGAAGATCGGCAGCCGTTTCCAGAAATAGCGCTTTTCTGTTTTGAGCTTTAGCAGCTCACGATCCATGTAGGCGTGCGCGTCCTCAAGGACGCCGCCTATTTTCGGATACTTCTTCTTGATCCGAAGAAGTAACCGATGTGCCCAGGGAGATTCCTTAGAGAGAATAAGCAGTCCCACACAGATGAAAAGAATACCTTGCAGGACCGGCAGCACGAGCCCCACTACCCCAATAAGTAGGAAAGTCCACCCGACAACATAGATGACGATCTTTTTCATTAGGGGGCAGCGATCTCCTGTTCTTTGTACTGAAGTTCGTACAAAGTACGGTAAATTCCATTGAGCTTGAGCAACTCGTCATGCGATCCGATCTCACGGATCTCGCCCTTATGAAGTACGACGATCTTATTGGCTTTTTGGATAGTAGAAAGTCTGTGCGCAATAACGATGGAAGTGCGCCCTTTGAGCAGCTTCTCGATCGCGCGCTGGATCAGGATTTCGCTTTCCGTGTCGATGCTCGACGTCGCCTCATCGAGGATCAAAATGCTCGGATCGTACGCCAGTGCACGTGCAAACGAAAGCAACTGCTTCTCGCCAACCGAAAGGATCGCTCCGCGCTCCTTCACATTTGTCTGATACCCCTTTGGCAAGCGTTCGATGAAGCGTGATGCACCCACAGTTTCTGCAGCCCACCGCGCCTTCTCAGACGAGATCTCTTTATTGCCAAGCGTGATATTGGTCTCAACGTCAGCGTTAAAAAGAACGACATCCTGCAATACTATGGCAACATGCTTCCGTAAGTCCTTGACATCGAGTGACCTGATGTCGACTCCATCGATAAATATGTCACCCTTCTGAAACTCATAGAAGCGCGTGATCAGATTGGTGATCGACGACTTTCCTGCGCCCGTCGCTCCGACAAAGGCCACCGTCTCACCCGGGTTTACCGTGAACGAGATATTATTCAGAACATAGTCATTGTCGTTGTAAGCGAACGACACATTGCGGAATTCGATCGCTCCCTTGACCTGCTCCATCTTAACCGGGTTGGCACTCGTCGACACTTTCGTGTCGTCATCAAGGAGCTTGAAGATGCGCTCGCTCGAGGCCATTGCTCCCTGCAGGATATTGTACTTATCTGCCAGGTCGCGCAGCGGCCGGAAGAACATCTCCGTGTACATGATAAAGGCAATGAGCGTCTGGATCGTAACGTACTCACCAAGACCCTGCTCTGATTGAAGCACGAGGCTTCCGCCGTACCAGATGATCAGCCCAAACGCAACAGAAGAGAAGAACTCGACTGTCGGGAAGAAGACCGCGTAGTAAAAGACAGACTTAATATTAGCCTCGGCATGCGAACGGTTAATCCGCGAAAATTCGTCGAACGTCCGCTGCTCCTGCCCAAAGAGCTGTACCGTGACCATGCCCGATACATGCTCGTTCAAATGTGCGTTCATCCGTGCAACCTGCAGCCGAACTTCGCGGTACGACTCGCGTGCCTTCTTACGAAACAGACTCGTTGCATACAGGAGGATCGGGAAGACTCCCATAACGACAAGCGAAAGTTCGAGGCTCGTCGTAAGCATGAAAACAAAGATCCATACGATAACGAAGACGTCGGCGAAGACCATGATGATCCCCGAGCTGAAGAGCTCGTTGAGCACTTCGACATCGCTCGTTAAGCGGGTAACAAGGCGACCGACCGGATTGCGATCGAAGAATCGCATCGACAGCGTGCCGAGCTTCTTGATGATCTGCTGGCGAATGTTGTAGATCGTTTTCTGTCCGATCCATTGCGTAATGATCGTCTGGACATACTGGACACAAGCCTGGAGCACGATACTGCTGACGATGAAGATAACGATGGTGTAGAACCCATCCATGTCATTGGCAATGAGATCGTCGATGGCTTTCATCACCAGCCACGGGCGCAACGGACCAAGGGCTGCAAGGAGGATCGTTATGACAATGGCAAGCACGACCTTGCCGCGATACGGTCGCAGGTACGCGATCAATCGCCGCATCAGCCGACTATCGTAGGCTTTTCCTAAGGCCTCTTCTTCATGTGCCATGAGGGGTTTCTAACAGCATGCTCGCGACAAACGTCTCGTTATGGCGGTAATTTCGCAGTAATGGCCAATGCACCACGTAACCGGACGATCTCCGTCAAACCAACTGAGGCGTCGAATCTTAAGAAAAAGCTTTTGCATCTGGATTCGCCTGTTACGAAACGGACGCTCGCAGACCGAACGATCTGTCAGGAGATCACCGAAGTTATTCCTCACCTGCCGTCGCGATTTGTCGATCTGCTCTTTATCGATCCTCCGTATAACTTAACGAAGACCTTCGGGAAGAAAACATTTACTGCACGCGACCGATCTGCTTATCGCTCGTGGTTTGAATCGTGGTTCGTGCCGCTTCTGAAAGTGCTTAAGCCCAATGCCAGTATCTATGTCTGTGCCGAGTGGCGCTTCTCTTCGATCGTCGAAGCCGTGCTTGCCGATCACCTGACGATCCGTAACCGCATTACCTGGGAGCGCGAAAAGGGAAGAGGGGCAAAAGCAAACTGGAAGAACTGCAGCGAAGATATCTGGTTCGCAACTGCATCGGATGATTTCTACTTCGATGTGAACGCTGCAAAGCTCATGCGGCGTGTCCTCGCTCCCTATCGTGACGAAGCCCGTAAGCCAAAAGACTGGTATCTTACTAATGGCGCAAACTTTCGGCTCACGCACCCGTCGAACCTGTGGACCGATATTACCGTCCCCTTCTGGTCCATGCCGGAAAACACCGAGCATCCGACACAAAAGCCGGAGAAACTCCTTGCGCAGATCATCCTGACAAGTTCACAAAAAGGTGATTTTGTGTTCGATCCGTTCGCCGGATCGGGGACGACGCAGGTAGTTGCGAAAAAGCTCGGACGCGCCTTTTGTGGCGTAGAAATAGACAAGCACTATTGTGTACTGGCTGAAAAGCGTCTGCAGATTGCAGAAACAGATATGAAGATCCAGGGTTTTGAGGACGGAATATTCTATGAGAGAAACTCAGGAAAGTAAGTCCCTTAGTTCATCTCGCCGCTAGTCATTTTCTTTATGCTATCCCGAAGCGCAGCGGCTTTTTCATAGTCTTCGTTTGTGATCGCAGCGTCGAGTTCATCCTGTAACTGTTCGAGCTTGGTCTTTGGCCGCGTCGATTCTTTGACGGCTGTATCGGTAACTTCTTCATCGCCTTCGGCGCTTGCCGAAAGTTCGTCGTCATCTTCCGGAATAAACCCGGCTTCTTTCATGACGGATTCGGAGATGTAGATATTAGCTCCGTAACGAACGGCAACGGCGATCGCATCGCTCGGGCGGGCGTCGATCTCCTGATCGTCCGAGAGGGTGATGGTCGCGAAGAAGATGCCGTCTTTGAGCTCGGCAATTGCCGCCTCGGTGACGGTGAGGTTCATCGTGTCGAGAATATTCTTGATCAGGTCGTGTGTCAGCGGCCTTGGCGGCTCGATCCCTTCCATTTCCAGCGCAATTGCTTGCGCTTCAAAGCCGCCGATAATGATCGGAATACGTCGTGGGCCGGCTGTTTCTTTCAACACAAGGGCATAGGCACCGTTTGAGGCGGGGCTGGTGGATATACCAAGGATCTCGACCTGAACTCGTTCCATAGGTGATCAATGAGCACGAATCTTTTTAATCTCTTCAGCGAGATGGGGAAGGACTTCGAATGCGTCTCCGACGATGCCATAATCGGCAACGGCGAAGATCGGTGCATTTGGATCCTTATTGATTGCAACAATCGTTTTAGAGCTTGACATTCCCGCTAAATGTTGAATTGCTCCACTTACGGCTACGGCGACATAAAGGGACGGGGACACCGTTTTGCCCGTTTGGCCGACCTGTTCGCCGTGCGGACGCCAGCCTGCATCGACGACAGCGCGCGATGCACCCGTTGCTGCACCGAAGGCTGCAGCCAGATTTTCGATCAATCCCCAGTTTTCCGGACCCTTCATGCCGCGGCCCCCGGTGACGATCATGTCTGCTTCTGCAACATCAAGCTTACCCTGCGAAAGTGAGAGCTCTTTCACGCGGTCGCTAAAATCGCTCTCGTCAAAACTAACGCTTGAAGATTCTACTGCTGCTTCGGATGAGCCATCTTTCGAGGCTTTCCAGAGATTCGGGCGTGTCGAGAATACTTTCTTCGCCGTCGTCACTTCCATCGTAACATTTGCTTTGCCGGCATAGACAGGATGGGTTGCGACGATCTTGCCGCCTTCCGTGCTAAACTGCGTTACGTCGGGAATGTAGCCAGCTTCGAGGCGAACTGCAACGCGTGGAGCAAGGTCCTTGCCGCGTGTCGTTGCCGGAATGATGACGACGTCGGCATTGATCTGCTTTGCAACTTCTGCGACTGCCTTCGCTGCTGCATTCGACGAATACTCGCCAAAGCGGGCATCATCGACAACAACGATCTTATTTGCACCGGCCTTCTTGGCCTGGTCAGTAATTGCGGCTGAAGTATTTGCGCCAACGATCACTGCAGAAACGCTGGTAGCCCCTAACGACTTTGCTGCTTCGATCGCTTCGAACGATGGTTTGCGGACCTGGCCGTTGCGCTCTTCGAAATAAACGAGAATATTCATTCTGGGTAAACTTGGATGGGTTGAGAGTTAGATAAGTTTGGCTTCTTCATGGAGCAACTTCGCCAGTTCATGCGCAGTTGCTTTCGCATCGGATTCTACTTTGAGGATCTTTCCGACACGCTTTTTCTCCGGCTTGGTCATGGTTACAACAGCCGTACGTGCGCCGCTTGCCGTGCTTGCAACTTCCTCGATCGGCTTCTGCTTTGCCTTCATGATGTTCGGCAGCGACGGGTAACGCGGTTCGTTAAGTCCCTTTTGTGCAGCGATAATGCAGGGCATCGAGAGCTCGATCTTTTCCTTGCCGCCTTCTACTTCGCGTTCTGCAATTGCTTTGCCGCCTTCGATCGTCAGTCCGACAACGACCGTTGCCGAAGGCATGCCGGTCAGCTCGGAGAGCATTGGCGCAACTTCCATGCCGTCAAAGTCGATCGACTGCTTGCCCATCAGGACGATCTCGGGGCTATTTGCTTTGATCGTCGCCGCAAGCATTTCTGCTACGGAGAATGCATCGGACTTGTCGCCTTTAATGAGAATGCCCCTATCGGCGCCCATTGCAAGCGCCTGACGAATAGCTTCCTTTGCAGGATCGGCGCCAACACTAACGGCAATAACTTCGCCGCCATTTTTTTCCTTAAGCTTTAATGCCTCTTCGACGGCAAACTCATCGTAAGGATTGAGAATAAACTTTACACCGGCCGGATCGAGAGAACGTCCATCTCCGGCAACATTGACTTTCGTCGTTGTATCCGGTACATGGCTCACACACACGAAGATTTTCATTATTTGGATTAACTAATTCTATTCTTGGGCGCTCTGTAACACTACGACTCCATCCAAAATTTCAGACGTAACCAACTTCTCTTATCAAAGTCCGCGAGGATGAATATAATGGGTATCTACGTCGCGAAGGCTGTCAGAATACTATTCTCCAGCCCCTATCGCCCCAAAGCTACCATTTTCCAAGGGTTTCCGACGTTATCAACATGTGCAAATCTGTTAATTCTGGCTTAACGAAGGACGCTCCTTCTTGTCAACACCCCTGTTGATAAATGTGTGGACAAATTCAATAGCATATTCTATTGTATACAACTCCCTGAGTCTGTCAATCGGTCGAATGTGGCAAAAATGGGTTTTAACACCGTTTTCACGAATTTCCACGAAAACCGGCAACCACTCTGACTTCTTGAAAAGAGCTGGAAAAAGTTGAATAAGTAGTGGAAAAGTACGTTAATTCTATGTTACGTTTTAGGTTTGGGGATCAGTCCTCTTCCGGTTCGTCGTCTACTTCCACCGGTAATCCTATCATTTGTCTCGAAATGCGGGCAGATCGCCGTTGAATATAGCCTGTTGGCTTCGATGCATTCCATCGCTTCGGATTTGGCAATACGGCTGCCAAGAGAGCAGATTCCCGCGAATTTAGCTTAGATGCGGGCTTTTTGAAGTGGTACTGCGCTCCTGCCTCCACCCCATAAATATGAGGAGCAAGCTCGACGATATTCCCATACATCTCCAGGATCCGATCCTTGCTCCACAACAGCTCGATCCAGAAGGTGTAGTAGGCTTCAATGCCTTTTCGGATAATATTGCGTACCGGCGGAAGAAAAAGATTTTTAGCAACTTGCTGAGAGATCGTGCTCGCTCCCCGCATTGCTTTCTTCGGATTTCGTGCATGCGCTCGTTGTGCTTTTTCAAGCTCAACGAAGTCAAAACCGTTATGCACAAAAAATCGCTGGTCTTCGCCGGCGATCACTGCCTGATAAAAAGACGGTGCAACATAGTCGCGATCGACATTAAAGTGCACGAACCCCGGACTCGATCCCGTGAATAGATGTTCCATGCTCTGCCAGAGCATCATCACCGTCACCGGCGGGTCGACGAATTTCAGGATCGCAACCTGGAAAATTGGGAAGACGATACAAAAGACCAGAAACTTCCAGACAAACTTCCATACGCGACGCGACCGTTGCGGCCGTGTTCGTTGTTCAGATTCGTTTCCCATTAAAATAAAAGAGTGAAGCGCGCCCGACTTATCTTACCACAAGAATACATTTCCGCTTTGGAAGAGGTTCTCGGTATCCCGCTCAGCGACGAATCTGTACGCACACGCGAAGCAAAGAAGCAGCTCGAGAAGTTCGCGACCTCCGTTGAAGAAGTCAGTAAGGGTCTTACCACAGGACGCGACCAGTTCCTTGCCCGCAAATACTTGAAAGATCCGGAAATACGTAAGGCCTATGCCCTCTACTATACGACGACAAACTTCCTCAAGCCCTTCATCCCCCTTAAAGAGCTATTCATCAACCGAGTGCTGAACAGCCCATTGCATGCCCTTGATCTCGGCGCAGGCACTGGGGCTGCGGCTCTGGGGCTCCTGCACTTCCTCCATCAAAGTGACTTCAAGAGCGAAGTACACCTCACCCTTGTCGATGCCGTCGAGCAAAATCTTGCCGATGCGACTAAGATCATAAAAGCATATGCGAAGACACTCCCGTTTACTGTTACGATCGAGACACGTACGAAAAACATCGCAGATCGAGACCTGTCATTCGCAAAGGAATTCGATCTCATCATGATGATGAATACGCTCAATGAGCTCGATGCGAGCGGTGACCAGCAGCTGTTGCAGATGTTCACATCGTCACTTCGAACCGATGGTGCGATCTTACTCATTGAACCAGCAGCGCGTCCTTCATCACGACGCCTTCTGCAGTTTCGCGATATCGCTGCTGATACGAAGTTCACAGTCTATGCTCCCTGTACAAGGCAGGATGGATGTCCGGCTCTTCTTGACGAAAGCGATTGGTGCCACACAGAAGTTAGTTGGGAGCGGCCTGCATTTATCAAATTCATCGACGATCTTATCGGAACACTCAGACTATCGTTAAAATATAGCTACATAGTGCTCAATAATAATGGCGAGACACTTCATGGCAGGCTCGGTCATCAAAGGCTCTCACGAGTTGTGAGTGAAGTCCTTGATGAGAAGGGCAGGGTTAGGTTTTTTCTCTGCAATGAGCAGGGTCGCACAGAGCACATTGCAAATAAGCGTGATAAGTCCGAGGCAAATGCCGATGTCCGGCAATTAGAGCGGTATGACCTCGTGCAGAACGATAATATTGAGGTCCGGGAGCATGATAATAGGATCACAGAGGCATCTACGGTGAATATCGTGCTCCCCAATACGGGAGCACGATATTAACATTTTATTCACAATCAGCCCTTTATCATATATTTTTATCGAAATCGCTTGGATTTCATACTTTTTCTTTGCATATTTGCATCATAGTAATGCCTGTGCTGAAGTATGCAACTAGTTGGGAGCACGTTTTACTGGGAGCATAGTAAGGGACAGGCGGTGTTTCACGCTCATTTCAGACCCCTCAAAATATGGTAGCAACAATGGATCGCCTTCTCGCTTTAGCTCGAAAACTGCATGATGCAGAGGTTCGTACAGAACAAGAGCCCGTGTATCTGGCTTTGGACCTGAATGAACTGCGATTACTCAAGCGCTTGGCCGAAGACTATGTCGAACAGGGTTCGGAAGCTCTGTTCGAGGGGCAGCACCAGTCCGCTTAAGACAGCGGTATCTCACTTTATAAGAGGACGTTCGGCCGAACGATCTTCGATGCAATGATCTCTACTATTCTCGTCAGCCCGGAGGCATCTCCGGGCTGAAAGCGTGATACGACGGGGCTATCGATATCCAGCACCCCAAAAAGCTCATTGCCGATAATGATCGGCAGGACGATCTCTGACCGGCTCGCAGCATCGCAGGCAATGTGCCCCGGAAAGCTCAGAACATCGTCAACTACCACGACTTCTTTTTTTATTGCTGCAGTCCCGCAGACACCACTTCCGAGCGGTATTGTCGTACACGCCGGCTTGCCGTTGAATGGGCCCAGAGCCAGGCGATCGCCATCGTAGAGGTAATAGCCCACCCAGTTGATCTGATCCAATGCCTGCCAGAGCAATGCTGCAGAGTTTGCCAGCGTTGTAATGGTGGCATCTTCAGACGAAAGCAAATGCTCCATATCGTTAGTCAGAGCGCTCCAGAACTCCTCCGGTGGCAGAGAGTGGTAATTTTTGTCCTCAAACATCTTCCTTAAACGAAAGTTGTAACTCTTAAAGATTCCAAGTGTTCTTGAATAGAGTTTGTAGATACTTTATTCCGGGAGATTCCATGAATCGGAGAGACTTCTTTGCTACCTGGGGGACACGGCCGGACTTGTATGTTGTGCAAAGTTCGATCGAGCGTAAACCCACCGCCACTGGGCTTGAACCATATGTACCGTCTGTGACGGAGCCATGGGACGCTGTGCGTGCCGGGCA
>JANWLI010000083.1 GCA_025450975.1 Candidatus Kapaibacterium sp.
ACCGGCTCGCCATGCTCGTCAACCTGCTTCGTCACGATCTCACCAGCTCCTTTTCCCATACTGCCGTGGCAATCGCCGCATTTCACATCGACATAGACCTTTCTTCCTCGAATAAGTGATCGTTCTGTGACTTCGGGAGCAGCCGATGCTGCTAATACATCAAGTGGGTACTCGTCCGGGTCGGCAAACCGGGGCGAAAGGGTTTGAATATACTCTACGACAGCGAGACGATCTTCCGGACGCAATCCACGAAAATGTGGCATTGCGGTGTTGTTAATTCCTTCGCTCAGTGTCTTGAAGAGATCGGCCTTCGTGGGCAGTTGCCCGCTCATCGTCGAGCGATTTTCGTACACACCGCGCACAAGATTACGAGGTTGGATAGCAAGATTTGCAGCGATCGAACCATCTCCCTTTCCAAGCTTGCCATGACAGGGAGCACAGGTCGAGTGGAACAGTGACTTACCGCGTGCCAGGACCTCAGGCGATGGACGATCAGTCTCATCCCACCCATACCAGAAACCGACGATCGATAGCAGAGCCAACGTCCAAAACAAAGCCGAGACGTGGCGGAGCATGAAGGTAAGGTGCGTTGGTCTCATCTTAGTATGCCAGAAGAATGCCGAAATTGATGGAAGTAGTCGTGACATCATAGCGCGTCCCGATGCCGGTCGTTTCGGACGAGCTGTGCGATCCAGACAATGGTGTTGCCGGAGCGATTGAATGCGAATGACCTCCCGACGGCACAGCCATTCCGGATTCGACATCCTGCCGCGTGAAGCCGGCGGTCAGGATCACATTCGAGAGCAGATGGTACCGAAGGCCGACGTCGATCTGCGTCATCGATCGTTCGGTCCCATTGTCTGCATCGAGAATATCATAGCGTGCGAACGCATACATCTTTTCAGGAAACAGGATCGCGTGAAGGCCGACGATACTTCCTGTCACCGTTCGCTTGTTGCCCCAATAGTTAGCATTATCGTCTTCGCCGAGCACATACTGCCCATAGAGTGAGAGGCGATTGATCAACGGATCGAACAGCTTGAGTGCAAACCCGGTACGATAATGATTGTTGATCCGTGGGTACCGCAAATACCCATCGACGACGATCTGCTGCTTTCCCCAAAAATAGAATGCACCGGCTTCCATCCGGAACGAACCGAGTTCAAGCGCCTGATTGAGCGATCCGAACACTGCACGGGCACTGCGCATATCGACTTCGTTTTTCGTACCGTGCGTGTAGCCTAACTCCCAGAAAAGGCCTTCGGCCACATCGGTAAACATTCCGTAGGCAGCAGCACCAAGCGTTGCATGGGCAAAATGCAGATCATTCTTCGTTATGACGGTATCGGAAAACGGATGATCTCCATAGATCAACGGGTCCGTATTCGCAAGATAGGACGTATGTGTCAGCGACGGTACGAAGTGCATCTTCCCTGCACGCAGATTGAGTACTCCGGATCCGTCGCCGAACACATCCGTATAGAGCGCGTAAAGCATCCCAAGGGCGATCTCCGTCTGGTCTTCCGTTGCTTGAACTCCGACTTCCGTGAAGTAGGAAAAATGGCTGCCGAATGTTGCAGAACTTATTAGATCTAATCCAATGCCTTGTACTGTCGTCTCCTTCGTCACACGCGAGTAGAGGTTATCCGTTGCCTGCACATGGGCAACGACCGGATGTGCAATAAAGGCGATCGGCAAGATCGACTCATTATCTTTTAGCGAGTGGTTGTCAGCCCGTACACCGGGCATCTCGAACCCGTTCGAGCGAAAGCGTTCGCCAAAGTCATTCAGAAGCGGCGGACTTACGTGACAGGTAAAGCATGTCGTATTATACTTGCGTGCAAATAGAGGAAGTGCTTCTGCGGGTATGGTAGTGCTTACGATAGAGCAGAGTATCAGCAGGGAGAGGTATTTCATACGATCACCGAAGCTCAAAATTAATCGTTGTCGTTTTTCCGGCTGTGACCGTTACTTCGCGCGTCTGGGCAACCGGATCGCTAAACTTTGGCCGGTCGGCGGCATCTTTGGTCTTGATCGTCCAGCCTTCGTGCCACAGCGCAAGTGTGTACGTCCCTGCCGGAATGTTCTCCAGTACGAAATCACCTGCCTCGTTCGTGATGGCGGCAAACGGACTTGGCGTTACCCAGACCCAGCACGACATCCATACATGCCCCGCATCGCATTCGATCTCGATCATACCTGCTTTGCGGAGCTGCTGCTGTGTTCGTTGGCCGGCGATCGGCTGGGCAATGTTGAAGGCCGTCGATCGCTCCATGCCGGAGTAGAGATACCCGTGACTGGTGTGCAGGAGCGGATCGCTATTGACCATTTCCAATGTAGAGCCTTTCGCTGCAATGGTCATATGCGGAGTATAACGACAATTCTTTTGATCGATCACAGCCGGCTTCATACCGTTTGTGCTGCCGGCGGGAGGGTTTTTCAGATAGATGAGCGTATACTGCACCCCCTTATTCTTACCGACGACCAGGCGGTCGAGGTCAACCTGCTTGTCGCACGATTCGGTGCTAACGTTATGCTTGAATATCGTTTCTTTTGGCGGAGTACCTGTAAAGGTAACTCTTCCGTTAATACTGCCGGTTTGACTCCAGCCCTTCGATGATACGATCACGGCACAGAGCAACACAACTGCCTTCAGGAATTGAGTTCGATCGCGTTTCATAAGGGTATCAGTGCTTTCAAGACGTACGTCTCCCTTATGCCGTTGTGCAACCTATATGCCAAGATAGAATGAGGCTATTATGACTCAATAAGAAGGTTTTATGCGCATGCTCGGGTTAAATTATTAAACAAAGGCAAACTATCTTACGAATTGACGAAAGATATTAAAGGAGTGACCTCGTTCCCACGCTCCGCGTGGGAATGCATACACGGACGCTCTAAAGTCCCGGATGTAGCACGATGCTAAAAGCCAGTACAGATGCGCTGAGGTAGATCCCCAAGTCACCGCAGCAGAGCGTGGGAACGAGAGGCCAAAAAAAAGGCGAGATTTCTCTCGCCTTTACTAATCCCTTTAATCCCACAAATCCCAGTTCTACCTATCTGAATGCAAGCGCCATCTTCGTTGCTTCACCGAACAGGCTGAAGGCTTTCTGGAATTGCTTATCGTACTCAAGCAGTATCCGCGCACGGACATTATTATTGAAGACCTGTCGTGCGATCTCACCACGCATCCAGATATTTACGTACGCTCTGTCGGCTTCGAACTCCGTCATATTAACGTCGATCTTCTTCTCCTTGGCGCGCTCTAAGATCCACGGAATGGCATTCTCCGGCACCGTAAAGTCCTTACGGTATGACTCGGCCGTATAGTTCTTCTTGATCGTCGGTGCATTCGTCCCTACCCAATCCTTGATGTAGTCGAATGGCAGACCCGATGCGAAGATCTTGCGCGTCGTCATCGTGAAGGTGTCGGACTTCACGAAAAAGTCCGGCGTAATGCCGCCACCGCCATAGATCGTACGGCCGGTTGCAGTCGTATACTTCGGACGTGTCGTGTCCTTCGTTGCATCCTTGGCGTGATCGAAATTATCTTCTTCGAGTTCGGAGATCTCGTCAACTTCGCCCTTCTTATACTTACCGCCTTCATACGGCTTCTGGATCGAACGGCCGATCGGCGTGAAGTACCGGGAAATCGTTAAACGGACCGCACTGCCATCGCCGAGCGGGAATTGGCGCTGCACGAGGCCTTTACCAAAACTTGTCTGACCGACAACGAGTGCACGATCGAGATCCTGCAACGCGCCGCTGACGATCTCCGAAGCGCTTGCACTTCCCTGATCGATGAGCACAACAAGCGGCGTACGCTCGTACTTATCGCCGGGATGCGAGACATCGACATCGTCGAACATCGAGATGCGGCCCTTCGTCGAAACGATCGTCTTCGTACCACCGAGAAACTCATCGGCGATCTCCACTGCCTGCTCAAGTAATCCGCCCGGATTGCTGCGCAGATCGAGCACAAGCTGCTTCATGCCTTTTGCATCGAGTTCGCTCAGCGCTTTGAGCATTTCGTCGTGCGTCGTCTCGGCAAAACGGCCGATCGAGATGTAGCCCGTCTGGTCGTCAAGCATAAAGCTTGCGTTGACACTGTAGATCGGAATGATGTCGCGCGTGATCGTAAAGTCAACCGGATGCGGCATACCGGAACGGACGATCGATACCGTTACTTTCGTCCCCTTCGGGCCGCGGAGGTGGTTACGTACCGAGTCCTCATTAAATCCCTGGTTGCGTTTGCCGTCAATGGCAATGATCTTGTCGCCGGCGAAGATGCCGACCATTTCGCTCGGTCCGCCGGGAATGACGGCATCGACAAGCACCGTGTCGTTCTTACCCAGAACGAACTGCACGCCGATTCCTTCGAACTTACCCTGGAATTGCTCTGCCGACTCCTTCACGTTACGGGGCGGCATATAGACCGAATGGGGATCGAGCTTGCCCAGCAAGCCGATAATGGCGGCGTCGTTAAGCTCGGAAAGTACCGGTTTTTCGATGTAATATTTCTGGACCAACCCCAATACGTCGGAATATTTGGTAAGCTGTTCGCCGATATTATTATCCTGCGAAAAGGCGCGTTCGATGCGGGACCCAAGAAATGCGCTTGTGATGATGAGCACAAGACCGAAAAATGCCAGACGCCGTTTGTTAAAGAGCGCGATTTTCATTCGTAAGTTCTCTTATGTTAGGTAGTTAGTCAACATTCCGTGCTTGTGGGGAGTTCGGAATACATCCTGTACATATACTAAAAATTTAGGCCAAAGTTTCTTGTTAGGCCGCACGTAGGGACTTTTTCTCCTTCAGCTTAGCTTCCACAAACGCCAGCATTTCTCCGTTTTTGCTCTCCTTAGCGGCCGTCCAGACGGTGTTCCCCTCTCCGTCGCTATCATGGATATTCGCCCCATGCTCAAGCAGGAGTTTGAGGATGTCGATCCGCCCGCTATGCGCAGCATACATGATCGCCGAAGTCTTGAATCCGTCCTTCCAATGAACGTCGGCCTTATGGTCGAGCAGCATTGTTACTACGTCAACGTTCTGCGTATTGACAGCCGTGATCAGGACGTTCGACTTCATCCAGCCCGATTCCTTGACAAAGTTCGGATTGGCACCCTCCTTCAATAACTTTGCTGCAGCCTCCGTATTATTTTTGGTGACCGCGACGTAGAGTTGCTCACCTTTATCCTGCGCAAGGGTCGCAGTAATCGTCAAGAGCATACAAATTAAGACCGTAAGTACTTTGGTCATACGCATTTTAGTTAGTATTATATATGTACATGATTTCGAAACAAAGTGTTCGTGAGTGTGTTCTTCCGGAGAGAAACACTTCACTTCCTTTCGTACCTATGACCCGTAACTTACTAATTACCAGCTTGTTATGCTTTGCTACACTCTCGAGTGCACAGAAAATACCTAATGGCAGTTTTGAAGAATGGGTGATCCAGGGAAATGATACCCTACCCAAAGGCTGGACGGTCTCTTCATTTGGTGCGGGAAGGAGCGCTGATGCTTCACATGGCGAAAGTGCACTGAATATTTGGAACTGGTACTGCTATGCAAAGGGCACCGCAACAATCAGCACTTCTTTCCCTTATGGACCTGGTGTATTCCACGTCAATGGATCATATAAGTATATTCTCGGTCAAAATGGAGGCTCGGGCCAGGGAGCAGATGACTCAGCAGTTGCAATAGTGGTGTTCAGAAAGTATAACCAATCAACAAAGACATCTGACACGCTGGGATTTGCTCTTGCTAAACTCGGACCTTCCCATGAGTATAGAAGTTTTGATATTGGTGTTCTAATCCCGAGCGAAGCTGATACACTTGAACTTTCTTTCAGTTCAAGCGAGAAAGGGTTCTGTTCGTCTGAAGATTGCCTCTGCTGTTATTTTACATTTGATAATTTATCGTGGACGGCATTGATAGGCAGTACTGACGATGTGTTTCAACGCGTTGAGGATCATCCCGCAACACCCAACCCATTCGCTACCGAAACGCTGCTTGGCATTGCTCCCGAAGGCGGCTGTCGCCTTGTAGCAAGTAACCTGAAAGGAACAGACGTCTACGAGCAGGAATTTCGTGAAGGAGAGCGAGTCGTACTCCCCGCCGAGAACCTTCCCAGCGGCACCTACCTTTACCGCATTATCTCGAAAATTGACATTCGCAGCGGAAAAGTGATAAAGCAGTAAAAGAGATGAGACTTCCTAACGTTTACTGGGTTACGGAATTGGTAATCACCTCACCCCCCATCTTTCCCCCGAGGGATGGGTTTTTCACAGCAGGCGGTGTGAGATCTGGTAGACGTCACACCGCCATTGTTTTTAATACTTATCTGCTCGATTGTAACGTAGCGCGGCCTTCCGGCGCGACAGGCAATGCGATCTCGTACGTCCCGGCAGGAAGCTTCTTATTAATGATCCACTGATTATAGATCTTCACATCCTTGTAGCTGTATCCCTGCGAGAGCGCCCACTCTGCAACGTCGATCGGCCCGACAGCCGTTACCGTCTTTGTTTTGAACGGCTGATAATGAGACAGCGAACGGAAGTTGTAGCCATAGCGCAGATCGTTCTCCATCAACTCTTTGATCGCTGCGATGCGAAGGACGTACCGCATCGTCTCTTCACTGAGATAGAGATCCCAATAGCGCGATTGCTGCTGGTTCCCCATCGCAAGTGCAAGTCCGCTTTCGCCCATATTATATGATGCAGCAGCCAGCAGTTCGTCGCCAAACTGGTTCTTTAATTTTTGTATGTACTGCATCGCGGCGCCGGTCGCACGTCGCGGATCGAGGCGCTCATCGACAAACTGATCGATCTGCAGCCCATAGCGTTCACCCGTCGGAGGAATGAACTGCCAGAATCCATGTGCTTTCGCCGGCGACTCGACATTGCGCACGCCGCTTTCAGCTACCATCAGGTACTTGAAATCCTTGTGCAGATTATTCGCCTTTAGCGCAGAGTCGATCATCGGCTCCCAGCGGCGCAGGCGTTTTGTCCACAGCACGAGCTGATCGGCATTGACAAGATTGTAGTAGAACTCACGCTCGAAGCGCTCACGCACTTCCCAGTGATCGAGCGGAACAGCTTTACCGAAGAGGCTGACATCGGCCGGCAGCTCGACCTGCGTGATATTTCTGATCCAGGGGGGAGTTGTATCGCTATCGTCGGCATGAGCGACACTCACCGAACGATTATTCGTTACGAGACAGAGGATAACGACTGCAGTAAGCAAGCCTGTAAACAGGCCTGCTGCGATATATTTAGTTTTTTGCATATTACCATCCCAGCGCTTTCATGCGCTCTTCTATGACCAAAGTATTGGTAAGTTGATCTACGGAATGAACCCCTTTTTGCTTCATTAATTCCTGTAAATCATTGATCACCTTCGTCCCTGCATCGGGATCGACGAAGTTGATCGTCCCCAACTGCACAAGCGATGCACCAACGATAAAGAACTCCATCGCGTCCATGGCGCTCGTTATGCCGCCAATGCCAATAATAGGGATCTTCGAATTCTTGCGTGCATTGTAGCACTGTGCAACGGCGATCGGCCGGATCGCCGGGCCCGAAAGCCCGCCCGTAACCGTCGCAAGCCGCGGCTTGTGCGTGAAGACATCGACGGACATGCCGACGACCGTATTGATGAGACTGATGGCATCTGCGCCCGCTGCTTCGCAGGCTTGTGCAAACGGTGCGACACTCGTTACATTTGGCGTCAGCTTTACAATGAGGAGGCGCTTGGTTAACGGACGCAGTGCAGAAGTGAGTTCATGAACCATGTCAACGTTCGTCCCAAACGAAAGCCCGCCATCTTTCACGTTCGGACAACTGACATTGATCTCGTAGCCGGCAAGGTTCGGCGTTGCATGCGACTCGATATGCTCAAGTACATTGCAATACTCTTCCTGACTCGAAGCCGCAATGTTAGCGATGATCTTCGTGTCGAACTCTGCCAGATACGGAAGTTTCTCATCGACAAAGACATGCACACCCACATTGGCAAGGCCGATGGAGTTCAGCATGCCCGATGGCGTTTCGACGATACGGCGCGGGTAGTTGCCGGGTCGCGGCTTCCAGCTTACGCTCTTAGTGACGATACCGCCGAGATTCGAGATATCGGTAAACTTCGCCGCCTCCGACCCATAGCCGAACGTGCCGCTGGCAACAAGAATAGGATTCTTGAACTCGACGTTGCCGAGATTTACCTTAAGATTCACTTCACCGGTGCCGTTTGATGGTTGCACGTTAGATAACGATCTGCTCTTTCAAAAACGATGGGCCTTGTGTACACACAAGATAAAACTTCTTTCCGCTCGTTACGTTCTCCGTTACCGAGGTCTCCACCGGACATCCCTGACAAATACCTACGCCGCAAGCCATTTCTGTTTCGAGGCTGACTTCGCAGGGCACGTTAAATTCATCGGCAAGGGCGATCGCTGCCTGCATCATCTTCGTCGGCCCGCACGCAAAAAGCTTGATACGCGGATGGCTGCCCTTTTCAAGTTCGTCACGCAGGAGCGAAATGTTCGTCCCGTGATAGCCCTTCGAGCCGTCATCGGTCGCATATCTCACCTTCGCCAAATACTCATCGGCAAACAACGTGTCGTTGCGAGCCCCGTAGTACGTGGAAAACGGCACTTCGTTCTTCAGGAAATGCTTCGTCAGTAATGGCATGGCTGCAACGCCGACACCGCCGACGACAAGGACGGCCGTATCGAAATCGTCGCTTTTATAACGCCATGGCGATCCCAGCGGACCAAGCACGTCGAGGTGCTCACCAACTTGTGTGTTTGCGAGGATGGAAGTACCGAGGCCGTGATCCTGAATAATGATCTCGCACTCTTCGCCTTCGATCCAATAGACACTGAACGGACGACGCAAGAGTGGAGCGGTAAACCCTACTTTTGGTAAGACGTTGACGAATTGTCCGGGCTCAACAGTCGAGGCGATATGCGGGTGGAGAAAACGAAGCACGACAAGTCCGGGAGCGATCTGGCGCCGTTCGGTGACCGGAGCAAGGGTGGAGCGGGACGCAAGTCGATGTGTCGTCATTCTTTTTCTTTGGGTGTCTTAGTCTCTTGTTGCTGCGGAGGAGGAATCGGCAGTTTGTCGACCGATTGCTCCTGAATTCCCTGATCGTCCGTATTCTCTTTGGCTGGCTTTGCTTTTGTCTCCGGCTTTACCGCACCTGGTTGCGTCGCACTTAGGGCAAGACGCGGCTTCAATAACTCCGCATAGGTAGAATACGGGTAACTGCCAAGTACGCGCCGATAATAGACAACGGCGCTGTCAAAACGATTCGCATCTTCGAATGCAAGCCCGATCGCATAGAGCGCCCGCGGCGCGACATCTTCGTGGCTGTAGTTGATCGCTACATTGAGCATCCGGTCTTTCGCAGCGAGTCCCGTTTTACGGAAGTTATCATAGGCGGCAGCGTACGCTGATTCTCCAGGAGATGTGGTACCCCGTTTTCCTCCGTATAATCTCACTGCCTGTCCGGCAAATACCGTTTCTCCGTACCTGGTCGTCAGAAGATTGATGAGCGAGTCACGGTCCTCATAATTCTTGAGCAGATCTTCCAGCTGGATCCAGGCAAAGTATACTTGTGCCTGAAAGTTCACTTTCGGCGTATCGATTCGCGTATACGTCCTGCCGACAGCGATCATATACTCATCGCGTGCAAGGTGCGGTGCTTCGAAGGTCTCGTAGGCTCGTCCCAATTCGTAGCGGGCTTTAGCGCCGGCAAAACGCAGGCTATCGACGAAGCTGACCGTATCGCCAAGCCGTAGCGTGGAGAGCGGATTTCCCTCCTGCTCTTTACGCTTGCGAATTTCAACCATCGCTTCTTTGACCAACTCTTCTTCTTCCGGCGTAAATGTCGGCGGCGTATCCGGCCGGTACCGCGGCCCGAGAATAATACGTTGCGCCTCCAGCTTGATCTCTTTCTCGTTCATCTGCTGAAAGGATTGGCCGGATTGCTTGCTGCGCTCAAGCAACCGCTCGACCTGATGCACACGATCAACGATGATCTTATTGTCGGCAAACCTCACAAGCGCTCGCATGCGCTCGTTCACGAGGTCGTTCATTTCCTGCGTCGAAAAATCTTTCGTCCCGATAATGAGATTTGCAACCTGCGCCGCCGAATCGTACTCGCCCATCTCACGATAGAGCTCTGCCTGACGGAATCGCGACCGCGCCATGATGGCCTGGCTTATATTCCGATACGTCGTATCGAGCCCGTAATAGGCTGCTTTCACCTTAGGATAATGATTACGCTTGAACGGCAGCTCGCGCACGCGATCGCCGACAGCAGCCCGCGCTTCGTCCTCTACCGTAACGGCCTGATCCAGATGTGCCGGCGGATGCGTATTGCCAAATCGCGTTTTCGACAGGACGTCCTCAAGTTGTTTCTTCGATTCTTCAAACTTTAACGATCTCCGCAGCGCCTGCGCCCTGCCGATCATTGCTTCGCCAAGCAGAAATCCTTCCGTCGATTGAGAGATCGCTTTTGCAAACGCTGCTTCTGCTTCTGGCCATTTGCCATCGAGATAGAGGAGTGCACCACGCTCGAAGGCAAGCTGGGCGGCTTCTCTGTCCGAAGAATGATCTTCCGCTTTCTGCAATGCGTTGACTGCAAGAAACAAGCTATCAGGATATTTCGCTACAAGCAGCTCTGCATACAGACGATTGACCTCAGCGATCGTCTGATCTTTCACGCCGGCCGTACTGACGGCACGTTTGACGACGATCTCTGCCGTATCGAGCTGAAGAGACGCGACAAGCGTCCGCGCAAGAAGGATCGCGACTTCCGGGCCATATTCTGTCTCCGGAAATTTGTAGAGCAGTTCATTGAACTTGCGCTTGGCGCCACTAAAATCGTTCTTATAGAACTGGGCCTTGCCGATCAGATACAGTGCATCCTCGACCCAGGCATTCGGATTCTTATCTGCAAGCACCTTCGAGCCGAGGATGATCGTCGAATCGAGATGCTTCGCATTGCCCCCTCGGTTAACGACCTGGGCATTCGTTGCAAGGATCTTGGGAACAGGTGCATAGCCGTTACGCCGGATATACACACGCCTGGTTTCGTACTCTTCGTCGAGCCAGCGATGGGTGGTTACTGTGGCGATCGCAGCATCCGCGACGACGGGTTCGTCGAGCTTTTCTTCGTACGCTTCAAGGTGGCGCCGGGCATCATAGATGACGTTAAAGTACGTCGTAAAACTGCGATAGGGTTTACAGCCGGCAATAATGCTTATGAGGACAAGGAAGAGCAACCACGGGTGGTGCCCAATATATGAAAGTATTCGTTTGTGGTGCATTCTCCGAACTGCGTTGAAAACGACAAGATGCAAGGCTTCGTTCAAAATCTACGGATTTTCGCGGTTTTTGATTCGCTTAGCGCGAACGAACAGCCTTCTCAAAGACGGCATTACTGGCATCTGACCCATCCTCGTTCTTCCCGGAAAGCACGACCTTATAGAGGTACGTACCATTGGCAACATCGCTGCCGCTGTCGTTGAGGCCGTCCCATTCGACGCTATTGACTCCTGCCTTTGTCTTGTCGGCAGCCAGCGTTAGCGTGCGGATCCGACGGCCGGCAGTCGTATATACATAGACGTTCACGTCGGAGGTAACCGCCGAGTGAAGCACAAAGGTAAATGCCGTCACGTCCGTAAACGGATTCGGGTAATTCATCACATGTTCGATCGCCTGCTTGTCGCTGATCACAAACTCATACTCAAGTGTATCGGACGGATTCCCCGATCCATCGAAGGCAAAGGCAGTAAGGCCATACCGTCCCGCAGCAAACGGGACCTTTGGAGAAACCAGTAGCTCAGCCTGTAACGAGCCGCTGGGGAGAACAGTAAACTGTATGTTGTAATCCGGATGCGGCTTCGTAGCATCGAGTGTGATCAGATCGATAAGGCCATCGAACGAGCGGAGGAAGCCGCCGATCGACAGACTATCTTTGACCCGAACCGGACTTTCATCGAAAAGCCGCATGGCGATCAGCACTTTCGGAGAAACATAATCGCCGTTCTGAATATGATGCTCATCAAAGAGCACGTCAAGCACTGGCTTCGAGCTGTCCCGGCGCACATCGAAGAATGTGCTGCTGGCATTATTAAAAAGCAACTGCTCATTTACTTTCCCGCCCGGATTAATGACGGCAGTGAGCCGCACACGCCCCTCATTGCCAAACGTTTGCACCGTATCTTCAAACGATTGCGCCGAACGTCCAATAAACTGTGCGATGCTCTCCGAGGAAAGTGTATCGCTGGCAGTTTGATGTGTCCGTATGAGCACGTGCGGTACATTAGTACCATCGATGCAAAGAAGATTTCTGACCGTATAGCGACTGCTAACAGGATTGCCCTCCTCGACTTCCGTCGGCTCGACAAAGATCGCATTTTCTTCGACGACAAACTCCGGCGCCGGCGCATACTCATACTCGATCGCATACAGACGCGGACTGACAACATCATTCGTGCGATTCAGCCGTGCCTCGATCGTAATGCGCGGATACTGGCGCGCGTCGATATCGGAAAGATCTGCCATGGTGACGTACCTGGCAGGAATACTCTTGAGTACTACCAGTTGTCCACCGTCGCGTGGCAGTCCGAGCACGTTCAGTATCAGCGACGACGAATCATCCGAAAGCTCGGTCGCCTTCCAGGTGAGTTTCCCATAGCTATTGGCTACAAACGTAAATGGCATGCGTGCAGAGCCGCTGGTACCGGCGACTACCAGCGTATCAAAGACCTGCGCTCCTGCCCTACCAGACATACCAAATCGTTCTTTCGCCGTGCCCGGAGCTGCACCTTTCGTACCGATCATTGCAAACGATCCGAAGTACTCCAGACTATCGAAGCCATTACGCGATCCCAGGCTCTTCAATGCGTCGGTTACTGTTTGTGTACGCGTAAAAAATTCTATGTATGGCTGGAGATTTCCAAGCACGATAACCTTACGCCCTTCCGGCAGGAGGGCGATGACTGAGTCGAATGATTTCGTCAGCTGTGCTCCCGCCACCGCATCATGGGCTGAATCGAAAGTCATCGTATTAATGAACTCATAGACGACGTCGCCGAGGTTTGCGCTATCGGGTGTCAGCGGAGCTACCAATATTCCGTTCTTGGTAAATATTCGTAACGGACGTCGATCGGCAAGGATCTGCGAGATCGCATTGCCGTTCGCATTCGTATCCTTATGCGCCGAAGACACCACATTCCAGATGATCGTATCGTTGCGCGGGATGACAAGTGCATCGTCCCCTTCACGCGTAAGGCCTGAAACGATCGTCCGCTCAAGCTGATCGCCTGTCGTATACGAAAACATCGGCAGTCCTGTCGAGCTAATATTCGCGCTCGCCTCCGACCACGGCGTCGGCTGATTAGCGCCAATCGTCATCCGCGACCGCCACCAGATCATACCTGATGCTGGAGACGGAAGCGACGAGCGATGAACTGATCGTTCGAAGAAAGAACCCGTTGCAGCAAACGATCCCAGCGATACCGGGTTCGGAAAATCACTCGACTCATCGACCTGGATCTCCACAGTCGAACTACCTGCGATCGCACTCGGACTCGGCAGCAGGAGCACAAAGCGCACACTATCGCCCGATGCATCGCAAAAATTCTTCGCTCCTTCGGGTGGGAAGAATGGCGTCGCCGAAAATCCGCTTACCTGGAAGGTCAACGTCACTTCGTTATCGCGCTCTTCGGTCTCCGCATAGAGTTCGTCGTTATCGATCTTTATCCGAAGCTGGTTCGTACCGATTGCAAACGTGTCGAGCGGAATTCGCACGGTGATCGTCTCGCTCGAATCAAGACGCGCAAGCGTATCGAGCATGACGATCTCTTTTTTCGGCTGCACGTTGACGATCGACACATGCACTTCATTCTCAGCAACTCTGCCAAAGTTGTGGACCTTGGCCTGAACAGTAACAAATGAATCTGTTACCGAAAAAACCGTCTTTGCATCACCACGCAAGTCTCGAAGGGTGACTTCGTTGGCAGCAATATTAAATTCCGGTTGTGGCCGCAGAACAAATCCCATTGCAGCATCGCCAAGCACGGAGTACTGATGGAGCGAGTTATACCAGCTGTCGGATAATGCGCCACCGACACCGTCGATCACCGAAGCCTTAAACTTGGCCAGCGTGAATACTGCCGCCATATTCGAAAGATGTGGGCCCGAAGCTGGCTGACGCACTGCAACGGTATCTTCGCGCAGGATCTTAAAAATGTGGCCGGTCAGGTTGCGATCGTAAAGCACTTCGCCAAACCCCGTCGTCCCAAAGGCCATGACCACACCTCCATCCGGCTGTCGCAGGAAGGCCTCGTTAAGCGTGATCTGATTTGACTCCGCGTACGCACCTGTTCGGCAGGAGAGCGTGATGAAGACCGGATACAGACCTTTGTTTCTATAGAGTCCCGGATCGCCATAAAACAGATCGGTAATGAACGTCGCACCGTGACCGAAGAAATACACCAGCGACTTCCCTTCGCGGAATTCACTTTGGAGTTCGCCGACATGCGATTTGTCGATACCGACACCTTCGGTAAAGTCCGTACGCGAGATGACCGTCGTGTTAATCCCCAGCGGTGAA
>JANWLI010000084.1 GCA_025450975.1 Candidatus Kapaibacterium sp.
GAGATGAAGCCGACGGTCGAGCGTCTGGTCAATGCGCAAAAGAATCTTGCAGCAAAGATCATGACCGAGGCTGACGAACTCCTGAAATCGGAGGATTCCAAGAAAAAGGAAGAAGCTGGTATTCTTCTCGTGCGAGCACATCACGGCGTGCCGAAGAACAAGCGACTGATGAAAACGCTTGCCGAGGGCGACGCTGCCAAACTCATGCAGACGACTGAGCTTGAGTATATGCGCGATCAGGGGCGCAACATGCACCTTATCGACGACGAGCTGTACTTCACGATCGAGGAAAAGAATCACCAGATCGATCTTACCGAAAAGGGAAGAGAGTTTCTCGCCGGTGGCCAGGATAAAGACATGTTCATCCTGCCCGACATTGCGACCGAACTTTCGCAGATGGATAATCTGGGCCTCAGCCCTGAAGAGAAGCAGCTTAAACGCGATCAGCTGAATATTCTCTATGCAGAGCGCTCAGACCGCCTGCATACGATCTCGCAGCTTCTGCGTGCCTATACGCTCTACGAGAAGGACGTTGAGTACGTGGTCCAGGATGATAAGGTAAAGATCGTCGATGAGTTTACCGGCCGTATCCTCGAAGGCCGCCGGTACTCCGAAGGGTTGCATCAGGCCATTGAAGCTAAGGAAAACGTCCACGTCGAGCGCGATACACAGACGCTTGCAACGATCACGCTCCAGAATTACTTCCGTCTCTACCACAAGCTTGGTGGTATGACAGGCACCGCAGAAACTGAAGCGGGTGAGTTCTTCGAGATCTACAAGCTTGACGTGACGGTCATTCCAACGAACAGGCCGATCAACCGCAATGATAAAGAGGATAAAGTCTATCGCACTAGGCGCGAGAAGCTCAACGCCGTCATCGAAGAAGTACAACTAAGCCGCGAAAAAGGCCAGCCGGTGCTTGTCGGTACGACAAGCGTCGAAGTATCGGAAACGATCTCGCGCATGCTCAAGCGCCTGAACATTCCACACAATGTGCTCAATGCAAAGCAGCACGCTCGCGAAGCTGAGATCGTCTCGAACGCCGGTCTCCACGGCGCAGTAACGATCGCAACGAACATGGCAGGCCGCGGTACCGATATTAAGCTCGGGCCGGGCGTAGCTGAAGCCGGGGGATTGCATATTGTTGGTACGGAGCGTCACGAATCGCGTCGTATCGATCGCCAGTTGCGTGGTCGTGCAGGCCGTCAGGGCGATCCGGGATCGTCACAGTTCTTCTTGTCGCTTGAAGATGATCTCATGCGTCTCTTCGGCTCTGACCGTATTGCGGGTGTCATGCAGCGCCTTGGCATGAAAGAGGGCGAAGTAATCACGCATTCGATGATCACAAAGTCTGTCGAACGCGCGCAGAAGAAGGTCGAAGAGAATAACTTCGGCATTCGTAAGCGCCTGCTCGAGTATGACAACGTCATGAACTCGCAGCGTACGGTTATCTACGATCGCCGTCGCCATGCGCTTCGCGGCGAACGTCTCAAAGATGAAGTCTTTGAGATGATCGGTGAGGCAGTAACCGAGGTCGTTGCAGAAAACTATGAGCAGGGACGCTACGACGAACTCCGCGACGAAGTGCTCACGCGTTTCATGACGGAAGTGCCGCTCGATCGTGCGCGCTGGGGTGAGCTAGGAGCAGAAAAACTTACTGACGAGATCGTTAATGAAGTTCAGGCTTTCTACAATCGTAAGGAAGACCAGTTAACGCCAGATGTCATGGCCGCACTCGAGCGCTATGCTCTGCTTAGCGTGATCGACGAGAAGTGGCGCGACCACTTACGCGAGATGGACGATCTCAAGGAAGGTATTCATCTCCGTGCCTACGGTCAGAAGGACCCACTGCTTGAATACAAGCAGGAAGGCTACAAGATGTTCACGCAGATGCTCGATCTTATCCGCGATGGCGTGCTTGACCTCGTATTCCGTCTGTATCCACAGGTTCAGCAGGCTGCTCCGGATGGAAGAGGCGCTAACAGGATGATGCCGTCGAACCGCCCGGTTCGCCAGCAACGGATGACTGCCGTGAAGCAGGACTATGCTTCGACAGCAACGCAGCCACAGGGATACCAGGAGCCGACACACTCAATGCCAGCTCCGCCACCGCCACCACTCGCGCCAAAGGCGCCGGTGATGCGGAATACGCCAAAGGTAGGTCGTAACGATGCATGCCCGTGCGGAAGCGGCAAGAAGTATAAGAACTGCCATGGCGCAGGGCTGTAGTAGGCGAATGGCGATTTGCGAATAGCGAATAGGATAGTATCCGAGCAAAAGTTTTTTCATCATTATAACCGGATACTCTTATGAAGATCAATTCGTATCGTGAGCTTACTGTTTGGCAGGTGTCGATGGATGCAGTCGATGATATCTACGCTTTAACGAAGGCATTTCCAGGAAACGAGCTTTATGGACTTGCTTCACAACTTAATCGAGCCGTAGTATCTATTCCATCTAACATTGCTGAAGGCTGGGGCAGGATGAATACAAAAGATTATATTCGTCATCTTCTAATAGCAAAAGGCTCATTATTTGAAGTTGAGACCCAACTCGAGATAGCGGTTCGCCAGGGCTTTATTACCCGACAGACTATTAAGCCAGTATGGTCTCGTTTGCAACAGTGTTCGAAAATGTTAGTTAAACTGATCTCTGGATTGAATAGGCATCTCATGGAAGTAGCTGCAAGTAAAAAATGAGAAGACCGCACTATTCGCCATTCGCTATTCGCCATTCGCAATCAATAATCCCCTACCATTCGCCATTCGCCATTCGCTATTCGCTTATAGCACTGACGTTCCTATTTACAGCTCTCTCCTGCAATCGAGGGATTACTCCCGGTGTACTTCGCTTTTCGCATTTCTGGGCAGAGCCTGGACAGCGTGCTGTTCTTGATTCAGTTGTAGCTGAGTTCGAGAAAGAAAATCCTGATATTCCTGTCGACTTGATCGATCTGAGCTGGGCCGATGGTAAGACGAAGTTGATGATCAACTTCAATGCCGAGACTGCGCCCGATGTCATCGAATTCGGCAGTGACTGGATCGCTGAGTTCTCCGCAAGTGGCGTCCTCGAAAATCTTACCAACGATCCTACATTTCAGCCAGCCCTTACCTCGTCGCCGAAATATGCGATCGAACCTGGTGTGTGGCGCGACAGCATTTTTGCCATACCGTGGTTTGTCGATACACGGGTCATCTTCGTAAATCAGGAAATAGCTCAAGGCGCAGACCCATCATTTACAGACTCCATTCGCTTCAAGGACTGGAATGCGATGTATGCGTTAGGTGATAAGATCCAACGTAGCGGAATAGGCAGAGGTATAGGTGTTAACGGCTCCGATGCGCATCGGCTCTACAAGAAGATTCTCCCGCAGTTCTGGTCGAATGGCGGCGATATCTTTGATGCAGCTGGCAATCCGGTCTTTGCAAGTGAGAAGAATATTGCAGCACTTGCGTTCTACGTTAAGCAACTTGATGCCGGCATGATGGAGACGCAGAAAAACCTCGACGATGCGTTCAAGCGGGGCAAGCTCGGTATTCTCTTTAGCGGCGCATGGCTGCTGAAGCCGCTTGCGAAATCAGAGTTTAAATGGCGTAGTGTGCCATTCCCCGGAAATGATGGCAATGAAGGGATCTCATTCGCCGGTGGCGAATACCTTTCGATCAATTCTCGTTCTAAGCTGAAGCCACAGGCAGCTAAACTTATTGCCTTTCTGACAAGACCTGATAATGAACTTCGCTTAGCTAAGGCATTTAATATCTTTCCTGCTAACAGTGAGTTGCAGCAGGACAGCTTCTATCTTAATCGTAACCAGGGTAACGTTTTTATCGAACAACTTGCTAAAGCGCGTATGACGCCAGTACACCCTCAATGGCTTGAGATCGAAGCAATTCTTGAAGATGAAGTATCCCGGGCACTTTACAAGAAAGCAACGCCGGAAGCAGCGCTCCGCAGTGCAGATAAACGAGTCGCACAGTTGTTTGTAGAAGGTTAGATCATTTACGCCTGCTCTTCTTTGGTACAGTGAGAGTAGCACCTTTAGGATGTTGCCAAAAGTACTCCAAACTTTCTGTCCTATACGCCAAACCGGTATTAACAAGCATGTCGCTTTTTCCATACGGAGCAAAACCCGGAGGGAAGAGACCTACGTAGTTGATAGTTTTTCCGACTCTGTCGGTTTCCGTGTCATAGCCACTATGGAGAGGGGACTGAAACCAGTACAGGTTTTTTACCATGTAGTCGTATAGATATTCCTTGATACTCACGGATTTATTGTTGACGTTTGCATCTGCGTTAATTGAAAGCTTTTCTCCTTTGATCAATCGCTCGCGCACTTCCTCTATACTTAAATACTGATGGTTTTCATCCATGACATAGGCATTATTGGTTGGGTCCATCCAGATCCATTTCTTTAGAGAACGACTATAGACGGCGTTGATAACGTGGTGTTCATTATCTGCCGTATCTTTAGGAAAGCAAACAACAAGACGCGACTGAAAACCCATTGAAAGATAAGCTTCATTAAGGATCGTTGCCAGTCCTCGACAATCGAATCCGGCGCTGCCAGCCTGGGTAATGATATGCATTGCATTCCGTGTCTTCGGCACCCCACGCATGCCATTATACGGGATTACCCTGTGTGCCCACTTCATCAACTTGACGATCTGCGAGAGTTCGTCGCCATTACCGACAACAACATCTAACTTATACTTGACTCTCAGCTTGGTCAGTTCCGGATGATCACGGGTTTCAAACGTGAAGTCAGGACGTTTTCTAAACTCTTTAGAAGCAAATGGCGAGCTATTTCGTAAGTGGTAAAGGTAGTTTTCTCGCAGTGGCTTGTTGCCTTGTATCAGTACACGAAAATTGTTATTTGGCGGCTTGTTTAGGATCTTAGGCTTAACGATGGCGATATTCTGTTGTAATCGTAGCTTGATTGCATGTCTCGCAGCAGGCCGACTCTGGGCTGAAATAGCTCCAAGACATATCATCAAGTATACGATACCGTATACCGAAGAAGCAATGCGCATTTTTTCCTCCACAACACAGCAAAAGAAAGAATCGAACGAACGGGACGTCTTCGTTTGAGGACGAACGTCTGACACCTTGTCTCAGAAAGATAATACTATCGTCAGTTCAGGATCCAGCTATATATTGACTTCCGACAGTGTAAAACAGTGGACACTTAGAGAGACACAAATTGTTTACCAGCAAAACTTATGCCAATTTCTTGTTGCAACAGGCATATACGGACTCTGGACCTAATATAATATGAGTGAAGAAAAACTACGAGTAGGATACTGTGCGATCGTCGGCATTCCAAACGCAGGTAAATCGACGTTGCTTAATGCACTGCTTGGCACCAAGCTTTCCATTATTTCTCATAAGCCGCAAACGACACGCAAGCGTGTGCTCGGCATTCACTCAACGTCGGAGAGTCAGATCATCTTTCTCGATACTCCCGGCATTATGCCGCAGCCGTCGACATTGCACCACAAAGCCTTACTCGAAGAAGTACGTACGTCTTTTAACGACGCAGATGTCATCCTTGCACTCGCCGAAGCAAAGTTAACTCCGGAACGTGCTCTACCAAAAGAATGGCCAAGGTATGTAGATCTTGCCGGCAGCAAACCGATCATCCTCGGCTTGTCAAAGATCGACCTTGTCAAGGATAAAAAAGAACTCCTGCCGATGCTTGCTCCATACAACACAATGCAGGAATTCAGGGACATCATACCATTCTCTTCGACCAAAAAACAAAATACAGAACGGCTGCTTTCTCTGATCACAAAGTATTTGCCGGAAGGTAAGCCATTCTACGATACGGAGCAACTCAGCGACCAGAACGAACGCTTCTTCGTCTCCGAGCTGATCCGCGAAGGCGTCTTCCACAGATTCCGTGACGAGATCCCGTACTCGACGGAAGTCGTGATCGAAGAATACGCAGAGCGCGAAGCCGGCAAATGGTACATCAGTGCTCAGATCCTCGTCGAGCGCGACTCACAGAAGGGGATCATTATCGGCAATGAAGGCGCTGCCCTGAAAGCGCTCGGAGCTTCAGCGCGCAAAGAGATCGAGAAGTTTGTTGGGCATAGTATCTTTCTTGAGTTGCGCGTCAAAACAAAGGAAGACTGGCGCAATGATAAGCGTACGCTGACGTCTTTAGGCTATCAATTTTAATTTCTACGCATGAGCGAATTTCTTCCGTTTCGGGCACTACGATACAACGCCAACCCCCAGGAGTATACTAAACTCATCGCCCCGCCATACGATGTGATCTCGCCTGCGCTTCAGGAGTCGCTTTATGAGCGCTCCGAGCATAATATCGTTCGCCTTGAGTTAAGCCGCGATCTCGATCCATACTTCAGCGCCCACGAGTATTACGAGGCATGGAAGAAGGACGGAGTGCTTGTTACTGAAGAAGCACCGGCGTTCTATGTTCACTTCCAGACATTCTCATTACCGGGGTTGGGACAGCTTACACGCAGCGGGGTTCTCGGAAGGCTTAGGCTGACACCATACTCATCCGGTGATACACTTCCGCACGAACGCACACTTGCCGGACCAAAGCAAGACCGCCTCAAGCTCATGGAAGCGACAAACGCGAACATCAGTCCGATCTTCGGCCTCATCGACGATGAGCAACTATACTTTGATCATATCTTGTCGTTTGCAACTGTCTTTGCACCTATTGCCGATGCCGATGAGAAGCTTCCGGATCGCGACGTTGTGCGTAACACCGTCTGGCGGTTAGCGAACCCCGATCTGACAAGCCAGCTGGAGCGCATTGTCAGCTCTCGCAAGGTCATTATCGCCGACGGACATCACCGCTACGAAACAGCGCTTGCATTTGCCCAAGCGCATCCTGATCTACCAGGAGCGCAGTACATTCTCATTTATCTGGCAAACCTGCGTAGCGAGGGTATGGCGATCCTGCCAACGCACCGCGTCCTGCACTCAGCACCCGGTTTCGATCAGCTCGATTTTCTAGCTAAACTTAAGCAACAGTTTACGCTTGAGATAACAGATAAAGAGACGGGACTTTCTACGCTTGAGAGTGATAGCTCGGTCGTGACACTTCTGAGGTTTCCGGAGGAGCCACAATGGGTGCTTCTGCGTGACAAAGGCGAGGTAGTCAGAGATTCTGCGCTGGCCCGACTCCCAGCCTACCGGATACAGGAAGAGATCATCAAACCAATGGGCGGTATTTCACAGGATGCTATCGACCAGAAGACGAACCTGCTTTACCCGCACTCAGTCGAGGAGTTTGACCAGATGGTCCATGGCCGTGACTGGAATGTGGCCTTCTTGTTGCGATCGGTAAGTGCTGAAGAGATCATCACCGTAACGCAGGAGGGGAGCTTCATGCCGCAGAAGTCGACGTACTTCTACCCGAAGTTGCCGGCGGGGCTGGTGATCCATGACTTTACTGCACAATTCTGAGCGATAGCGAAGAATCCCTTGATGTATTGTAGAACGTTGCTATCTACAGGACATCAAGGGATTCTTCGCTTCGGTCGCTACGCGACCTCCGCTCAGAATGGTTAGGGGGATAAAGTCACCCATTTAGGTGTTTAACGCCTTTCGCTCCACAAAAAAAGCATCATGTCGGAACAGTCATACGGCTTACTTAAAGGGAAAAAGGGCATTATCTTCGGGCCGCTCGATGAATCGAGCATTGGCTGGCATATTGCCACAGCCTCCTATCGCGAAGGCGCTCAGCTGGCCATCAGCAATGTTGCCCTTGCCCTGAGGGTTGGCAAGCCGCAGGAATTGGCAAAAATGTGTGGCAATGCGCCTCTGATTGCCTGTGATGCTTCAAACAGCCAAGAATTAAAGACTTGCTTTAATGAATTAAAGCAAAAGGTTGGTCCTGTTGACTTTATAGTCCATTCGGTCGGCATGAGCCAAAACATTCGGAAGGGAATTCCGTACGACAAGCTCAATTACGAATGGTATCATAAGACCCTCGACGTCTCGGGTCTTTCGCTGCATCGGATGATCGCAGCTGCGATCGAAACCGAGGCGATGAACGACTACTGCAGTATTATCGGCGTAACCCACATGGCCGCACAGCGTCCATTTACGACCTATACCGACATGGCTGAAGCAAAGGCGATCCTGGAGTCTGTTGCCCGCAATTTCGGCAGCCGTCTCGGTGACCAGAAGATCCGGGTGAACACCGTCTCCCAGTCCCCAACCTGGACCCGCGCCGGCTCGGGTATCGAGGACTTCGACAAGATGTTCTACTATTCTGATCTACTTGCACCGCTTGGCAACGCCACGGCCGAAGAGTGCGGCGATTACTGTGTGACCCTCATGAGCGATCTGACGCGGAAGGTCACGATGCAAAACCTTTTCCATGATGGCGGGTTCTCGATGATGGGTTTATCGCAGCCCATGCTTCATTTGATGAATAATACACTCGACGCGGATGCGATGCGCAAGGCAGGATTTAGTGAAAATGTTATTGAACGTGTTCTATCCAAAAAGCAAAGCTAAGGTTCTCGGTCTCGTAGTACTGTTTGTCGTTGCCGGTTTTGGGCCATCCGTTGCCCAAAAGAATACGAAAACGGCAAAGCCGGCGCAGGTCCGTGACCAATTTCCGATCTCGTTAATGTGGGACGAAGCCATGGCCGTTGCTAAAGTCAGCAAACGTCCTGCGCTCATCTTTAATGTCGACTACGTCGATAGCATGAGCATTCTCTTCCGAGATCGGATCCTCCGCGACCTCACAGTACAGAGCTTTCTCAATAGCACCTTTGAGCTTGGTGTAAATGATTATGCCATTGATCCGCCGCCCTCGGTTGGCATGGATAGTCTCCGCAACCTGGGATTGCGTCTCGATGGGCTCGAGAAGGGGTACAACGTACCGGTGCGCCCCACTGCGATCATTATCACGCCTGAGGGTATAGAGGTTGATCGCATCGTGCATCCGGAGCGCATGTCGCCTACAGAGTTTATAACGACGCTCAAAGAGTATCTTGCCGGGCGGAATTCACTTGCTGGGACGCGCAATCAATACTGGCGCAATGCATCAAGTGATTCGATGCATCTGATCTACCTCAACAAGCTTGCCGATCACTCCCAAACCGATTCGATGCTCTGGCATTTAGCCAGACTTTCACGTACAGCGAAAAATCCGCTGCTAAGCAGGGAAGCGGCAAAGCAGTATGCCTATATCAAGTTTCAATCGACGGGCTCGTCGAGTCATATCAATGCGTGGATCGCAGCTCTCGATCCGCAACAAGACAGCCTCGAGATCTACGATGCGCTGACAAACTTACTCGAGTACCATGAACGCTCTAAGCGGGTCGATTCGATAGCAATGATGTACGACAGGATATTTGCGTTCACCGGCGATCGTGATCCGGATCTCCTAAATAATTTTGCATGGGCTTTGACGAACTTCTCAACCCGTTTCGATACGGCTATGACGCTTATCAACGAGGCGATCGCGAAGAATAGCTCGAGCCCCAATTACTACGATACCCGGGCATTGATCTGGTTCTTCCGGGAGGACTTTGACGCAGCAGCAGTCGATGCAGAGAAGGCATATTCCGTAGCCGCCAACGATGAGGATAAATCCTACTACCGCGGCCGAATGGAGTTCTACCAAAAGGAAGCCCGGGATAAACGGGAGTTCAATGCAAACCCCGGGAAGAAAGAGTAGTTAATTTAACTTCTAAAGACGCACCACGGTGCGTCTTTTCAGTTTATCACAAAGGTAGTTGCTGCCGAACTTGTCTGGAATAGATAAACGCCTGCTGGTAAGTCGTTTCGGTCGATAATGTGCTCAGTTTGCTGTATAAAGCCTGATACGATAGTTCTGCCAAGAATGTCTATTACTGAGTAGCGTTTCCCAATGTCTTCTGGTGGCACGGTTGCTACAAGGTTCTTTCCTTGGTAGAAGATTTTTAGTAGGGACTTCTCTGGCGCAGAGGCTACTCCGAGCAGAAGCGTAGGGATGTCAGCCATGAAGAGAAACGAATACTTTTGGATGTATGGATTAGGTGGCCCAGGTGCTGTTCCAGCTGCATAAATTTTATTATTTAGATTAGTCAACGTCACTATCGTGTATCCCTCCTTATCCCAGCTCCCGCTATAGAGTAGGTCGCCATTAGGAGAAAAAGCTAAAAGTGACTTTTGGTCAGTTGACCATAGATTGCCATTGCTATCTAGTGTGCATGCATAGCCGTTGATTGGTGCCGAGGCGCTCCAGGTCCGATGCCACTGTAGGAAAAAACCTGTTGATATTTTCGCGACATAGAGTTGGGCTTTTTCTCCCTGTTTTACGTACCCACCTGTGACATATAAGAAACTATCTTTACGGACAATTTCCTCTATCGATGCCGAGCCTTCGTCACCTGGCATTGAATCGTCAATTGTAAAAGTATCAATGAGCGTACCACTCTCTTTGTTGTATCTAAATATACTCGCCCTTGAAGATTGCCATCCAGCAATGTAAAGGTAGCTATCGTCAATCGCAATGGATCTATTCGTTATCGTGTTTTTTGACCAAATCTGATTGCCATTATGGTCATACTTATAAAATCTTCCATCATTTGCAGATATATATATTCCAGAGGAATCAACTGTGATTGAATGAAGCGCGTTTGCAAAATCTGGTAGGTATCTAAACCAAACGGTATCTTTTTGAATCTTAGCAATAAATCCAGTAAAAATATATTCATCAACCCCTGTAACGTAGAGACTACCTGCAAAGAACTGAAGCGAATATATTAATGGAGCCTCTTCATCTGTTTTCCGTGGAGTTCTTATGCGCCATCCTCCTCCCGTAGAAAATTTACTGGTAGAAGGTTTTGTAGCAAAAAGCCCGGTGCCTTTAAAGTCAAGCACAGGCCAATAGAGATAGCCAGAATTTGTAGTCGCTATTTGAGACGTGTAGTAAGCGGGTTTTTCGCTAGTAGGATCTTGGTACTCAACGCATAGCGGAGTAAATTTATTTGTTAACTGGCCATAGGCACTTGTTAACAGAAAAGTTGATGACATTAGAAGTGCAATTTTGCGGGGAAGCATGAAGAAGTAACCACGATCACATACAAAACCTTGCCGCAAATATCTTTGCCCCAAAAAAGGATGAGACAAGTATTTTTACGGAGAAACTTGAAATTTCTCCCTCCACCTCTTGCATTCAGCCCCTCCATATATTATATTTAGGAATGACCATATCCCACAATAGTCAGTTGCACCACTGGAGGCCGTGTGTGGTGCACAATTATCTTGTTGAAAAATAAACGACTTACATACCCTTCGCGCAAGGATAGGGTAGGAAGATCCCGCCGAAATTCGCCAACCTACAAGCTCCTTACGAACTAAGGCGATTTTTAGTGCGTTTTCTAACTCTTCAGGGTAAAACCCCCCTAAATTTTAGCCTCCCGGCTTATTAAAAGGGAAAATCATAGAATTCAACGAATCTTGTATATGCTTAAGATACGCTCGGTTATTCTTAGTTTAGTTGCCGTTTCCATCCTGTTTTCCGCCGGTTTTGCGCAGAAAGGCAAGACGCAAAAGTCCGCAACCGGTACTGCCTCGCCAGTCCTTCTTCGGGTCGGAAAAGTAGCCATTACGCTCGATGAGTTCGAAAAGGCCTATCGACGGATGAATGATCGCGATCCGTATAAGACGACGATCGATTCGCTCAAAGAATTTTTAGGCATCTACGCCGACTACCGCCTCAAGCTTCTCGAAGCCGAAGAACTAGGCCTGCGCGAAGATGCGAAGATCCAGTCCGAGATCGATGGCTACCGTAAACTGCTTGCAGGGCCGTTTATCCTCGATAAGGAGATCACCGAGCCCGAAGTGAAAAAGCTCTATGAGCGCCGTCAGTGGGAGTTGAATGCCGCACACTTCCTGGCCTCGTTCAAGACGCAGGATCCCGTCGATACGCTTAAGGCGTATAACCGTGCAATGGCAGCTATCGAGCGCCTCAATGAAGGAGACGGAATGGGCACGATCGTTTTGAGCAACAAAGACCTCGAATTCCTCAATGATCTTAACGGCTCTATTGCAGAAGAGCGCAAGCGGATGGCAGCAGGGATCAAGGACACGCTTACCTGGGAAGGCTCCGACGATAAATCGACGGCTCGCAATGGAGGCGACCTTGGATATTTCACCGGTGGCATGACCGTTCGCCCGTTCGAAGATGCAGTATTCGGACTGAAGGTCGGCGAGTACACGAAAGTACCGATCCGCTCACGTTTTGGCTATCATGTGATCGAACTGCTCGACCGCATCCCACGTATTGGCGGTGTGAAAGTCCATCATATTCTCGTTGAAATGGAAAAAGGCACGACCGACACGATGAAGTATTATCGTAAGGCCGACAGCCTTTTACAGGCAGTGAAGAACGGTGCAAACTTTGAGCAGGTAGCTCGCGAATCGAGCGACGACAAGTTTACAGCCGAAAAGGGTGGCGATATGGGGCACGTCAACCGCGAAGATCGTCGTGCAGAAAAGGCATTCGACCTAGCGGCATATAATCTGAAAGATGGCCAGATATCCGGTATCGTCCGTACGTCGTTCGGTTATCATATCATTCGTCGCGATGGCATGATTCCTGTCGATTCTTACGACGATGAGAAAGAAAAACTCAAGAAGCTGTACAAGAACTATTACTATAATGAGGATAAGACACGTAAGTATGCCGATCTGAGGAAGCAGTTTAATGCCCGGGTTGATACTGCTGCACTTGATATCCTTCTTTCCCGTGTAGATCAGACCCGTACCACACTTGATTCAGTCTGGGATGCAAAGATTACCCCTGGCGAGCGCCATCTGCTGTTACTAACTGTCGGTACTAAGACATGGAAGGTCGGAGATTTCGTTGATACGCTCAAGAAGGAACCCGGGTATCCGCTTGGTAAGAGCGCGTTACTCGAACTTACCGCGAAGCTTATCGACAACGAAGTGCTCGATCTTGCCGGCAAGGATGTATCGACGAAGTATCCGGAATTCGAATTGATGATGACGGACTACCTCAATGGCATCATGCTCTTCGAGCTTGAGAACCGCAAAGTATGGAGTAAGGTCGGCCCGGATAGCACGAAAGAGATCCAGTACTATAACGATCATAAAGTCCGTTATATGTGGCCAGAGCGCATCGATATTTCTGAGATATATGTTCTCAATGATTCGATGGCAAACAGCATCTATAAACGCATCAAGAACGGTGAAAATTTTGACTCCCTTGCTAAGCAGTATACCGAACGTCCGGGCTTCAAGGATAAAGCGGGCAAATGGGGACTTGTTCAGAAAGATGAGAACGAGCTTTCCAAGCAGGTATTTAACAAACTCCTTACGCCGGATGATGTCAGTGCACCGTTCGAATTCCAGTCCGGCTATTCGATCGTAAAGCTGAACCGTCGCGTCCCCAATACGCAAAAGACCTTCCAGGAAGCTCGCCAGGAAGTGGCAAGTCAATTCCAGGATGAACTTTCCAACGATCTTCGGGCTGCCTGGGTATCGGAGTTGCGCAAGAAGTATAAGCGCGATATCGATACGAAGGTGATCGAAGACGTCTGGAATAAAAGTAAAAACTAGCATAGTAACGCTGTGAATAGAAAACTTATTTTTTCTCTCATCGCCGTCCTCTCCATTACTACGTCAACCTTTTCGCAAGTGCGCGAAGGGCAGAAGCTTGACGCCATCGTTGCCGTTGTCGGAAAGTATCCGATCTTTCGGTCTTCGATCGACGGACAGGTCGCGCTTTACCAGATCCAGCGCAATGTGCAGCTCTCTCCAACTGAGTTGCAGGGGTTGCGTGAGCAGCTGTTGCAGTCGGAGATCGATCAGAAAGTACTGCTCGTACGAGCAGAACAAGATTCGCTTACCGTTAGCGAAGAGGAGATCGACGACCGGATCAACGAGCAGATCAAAGTCTATGAGCGGCAAGCAGGCTCATTGGAAGTCCTCGAGCGCCAGTTAGGCCGAAGCGTTTCGGAAGTACGCGCATCACCAGATTTTCGTGACCGGGCACGGGAAGCTATCCTCATTGAGAAGCTTCGTTATTCGAAGTTCTCCGGTTCGCAGGAGATATCACGTCACGATGTTGAGACGTTTTACAACCTCTATCGCGATAGTCTTCCGACAATCGGCCCACAGGTAGAACTGTCAAGTATTATCAAGTATATTAAGCCTCAGGCCGATCAGGAAAAACGCGTTAAAGATTTTGCAAAGAAGCTGATCGACTCGCTTCGTAACGGAGCAGATTTTGCAACATTTGCTGTGCGCTATTCTCAACATTCTACTGCATCGAGCGGTGGCGATCTTGGTGGACCATATCCTCGCGGTACGTTCGTTCCTGAATTTGAGGCAGCAGCATTCAAGCTGGGTGCAGGTCAAATCTCTGATGTCGTTGAAACGGAGCAGGGATTTCATATCATCAAGTTAGTCGAACGTAAGGGCGAGGAGATCCGTGTAGCGCAGATACTGCTGAAAGCTGGGGTTTCGAAAATCGAAGAAGATTCGATCTATCAGGTAATGCAGCAGCTTCGCCGCCGAATCATGGCGGGCGAGGATTTTGCTAAGGTTGCAATGGTCGAATCTGAGGATGCCGAGACCCGTGCTGCAGGAGGATCGCTTGGGAGAGTCCGCCTCGAAGAGTTAGCGCCTGGTCAGAAGAGCGTCGTGGATTCCCTCGAAGTTGGTGAAGTCTCTGAGCCGGTAAAAATAGCGTTATCAAAAACCCTGACCGGCTATCAGATCATTAAGCTTGTGTCAAAAGTAGGAAGCCATCTTCCGACACTTGCAACCGATTACCGTGAGATCGAGTATGCTGCCCGGCAATGGAAGATGTCCACGGAATTCCAGAGATTTGTTGAGGAAACGCGGTCCAGTGTTTATATCGACAAACGTGATCTGAAATCGTTCTACTAGCCTTTAACGGCTCCGGCAGTCAGGCCGGAGATGATCTTCTTCTGGAAGACGATAAAGAGCAGCAGGACAGGTAACGCCGAGAGACCGGCACCGGCCATCAGATGGCCAAGATCCACCGACTGCTTTCCCTGAAAGAAGGTAAGCGCCACAGGCAACGTCCGTAGCGATTCCGTATTCGTAAAGATGAACGGAAAGAGAAATGAATTCCAGTTCGTAAGAAACTGGTAAATGAAGAGGACGACGAGCGCCGGCTTCGCAAGCGGGAAGATCACTTTCCGAATGATCATGAATGTTGAAGCCCCATCAATTCTTGCAGCTTCCTCAAGCTCATATGGCAACTCGGAAATATATTGCCGCAGGAAGAAAATGCCAAACGGCGTAACGAGAAACGGTACGATCAATGCAAAGTAGGTATTGATCCACCCGAAGACAACGATCTCACGGTATAGCGGGATCATCACCACGTATGCCGGGACCATCATGACGATCAGCACAGAAACGAACAGCGCCTTCTTGAATGGAAATTGCAACCTGGCAAATGCATAAGCCACTAACGTACAGAGGATGCAATTCCCAAATGCAACAGCAAGACTGGAGATCAGCGAGTTAAAAAAGTAGAGATCGTAGCGGTCACTGTAGAGGATATCTGAATAGTTAGTAGTCGAGAGGCCGCTATTAACGAGTTCATTGACACCAGAACCTGCCGAAGGATTATCTGCGAGCGATAATAGGATAAGCCAAAGCAAGGGGAAGAACATTGCAATGGCACCAATACCTAGCAGGATGTAGCTTAATGACCGGCTAGCCGCTTTAGCCATTTGTCTGCTTTACAACTGTTCTATTGCCATTGATCCCAATAATACGAACTGGAGCGCCGGCGGAGATGAACTCGCCTTCGGTAACAACATCTATCTTGCGGCCATCAATAATGGCGGATCCAGCCGGGCGAAGCACGGTTGTGGCAACGCCTTCTTTACCGAGAAGGAGTTTCTGCGCTTCGACCATCGACGTGATATCGCCTGAGGTATCCTGATTCACTAACTTGCGAACAAGGGGCCAGCCCGGAGCAAATCGGAAAATGATACCGGCAATGACGAAGAAACCAATAAGGGCAACGGCAAGAGAAAGCAGCGTTTCGCGAAGTCTATCCGGAGTCACCTTATCAAAATCTCCTGCAAGAGCAAGGAAGAGACCTAGCGCGATACCAAGGATCCCTAAGACACCTGCGATGCCAAACGATGGAATAAAGATTTCGGCTATAAGAAGTCCGACGCCAATGATAAACAGAACAGCTGCTAATGTCGGAGCTACTTCGGTAACGTATTGACCCCCGAAAAACAGCGCAAGAGCTAGTAAGGCAACTGCCGTTATTGAGCCAAAGTGACCGGTCTTGATCGAATAGAATAAACCGCCGAGGCCGATCATGATGAGGATCGAGCTTACCATAGGCAGGGTAAGAAAGCGAATGATCTTGTCGCCGATGATTTCTTCCGAGGCTGTAAGCTTCGGATTAGCTATTCCAAAAGCAGTCAATGCCTGCTCAACCGTCGATGCCTCAGCGTCGCAATAGCCGACGGCAATAGCATCCTTCGTTGTCAATGTTAGCAGCTTCCCAGTATCAAGGAGCATTCCCTGTAGGGAATCGATGCCAAGCGACTCATCGACCATAGCTTCTGCGATCGCCGGATTACGATTGTTCCGCTCGGCAGTAGCACGCATTTCAGCTCGCATGTAACTGACAACTTTCTCGGAAGCTTTCGTGCCTTCCATATCGACAGGAGTCACAGCACCAATCGAGCCACCAGGAGCCATGGCGATCTTTTGAGCAGCGATAGAGATAAGAGCTCCGGCTGAGATCGCTCGTTTATCGACAAAAGCGATCGTCATCGGTACTTTAGCGTTGATGATAGCATCGCGGATCTGTGTTGCAGCGTCAACACGGCCGCCAAAGGTATTGACATGGAGAACGATGGCTGATGAACGATTGGCCTCGGCTTCTTCGACGGAGCGCTTAACGTAGGTGACCATACCAAGGTCAACTTCATCGAAGATCTTAATAACAGTAACGTTCTGCGCAAGCGCTACACTCGCAATTAGCAGGCTCCAACAAACAAGGAATGCTTTCATACGCAACACTTGATATTTTCTTGGAACGCTCGGAAAGCTGAAACGTTCACTATCGTCGCGAATTCAATTTATCTTCTCACGTACATTATCCATGCCTCAGGACCGTATCAAGATCGAGCGAGCTATTCTTAGTGTATCCGATAAATCCAAGTTGAGAGAGCTCGCCGAAGCGCTCCGGAAATCTGGTGTGACGATGTACTCGACCGGTGGTACGGAAAAGTATCTGCGTGAGCAAGGGTTTGAGGTCTTCTCTGTATCGGATCTGACGCATTTCCCGGAAATCATGGATGGCCGGGTAAAGACGCTCCATCCGGCTGTCCACGGAGGACTCCTCTTCAGACGGGATCTTGAAACTCACGTAACGCAGGCTAAGGAAAACAACATTTCCTCTATTGATCTTCTGGTCCTAAATCTCTATCCATTTGAGGAAACGGTATCCCGTAAGGACGCATCGGAAGAAGAAATTATCGAAAATATTGATATTGGCGGTCCTGCTATGCTCCGAAGTGCAGGAAAGAATTTTGAGTCTGTTGCACTACTCAGCGCACCTACGCAGTATGACAATTTCATACGAGAGCTGAATGATCTCTCTGGAACGACGACATTAGCGTTACGCAAGAGACTGGCAACAGAGGCGTTCGAACACGTTGCTAAATACGATCGGGCAATTGCCGACTTCTTTTCTGGTAACTCGTCACAAACGGGCCAGCTTCGTTACGGTGAGAATCCTCATCAGCAGGCTTCTGTCTCTGGCAACCGTATCGGTGAGCTGTATCATCAATTGTGGGGGAAGGAGCTCTCGTACAATAACTATCTGGATGCATCAGCCTCACTGGAATTGATCGCGGAGTTTCTCGATCACCCGCTTCCGGTTGTCGGTATTATCAAGCATACAAACCCGTGCGGCATTGCAGAAGGATCAACCGATCTTGATGCGTTCGAACGTGCCTTTGCCACTGATACGGAGAGCCCATTTGGAGGTATCATTGTAACAACCAGGCCATTTAGCGGAGCGTTGGCAGCACGAGTCAATGAGTTCTTTAGTGAAGTCATCGTAGCACCGTCTTACGACGATGAAGCTCTCGCTATTCTCAAGAAGAAGAAGGATAGGCGGCTCATCACATATTCGCCTGAGATTCTGCGGGAAGAAGCATCAGGGGGACAGGTGCTCCGCAGTATCCTGGGAGGCACCCTTACACAAGAGCGCGATACAAAGCTGATGCAGAATGACGAATTCGTGTCTGTCACAGGCCGGTCGCTCTCGGACGTTGAGAAGAGGGGGTTGTTATTCTCGTGGAAGGTAGTGAAGCATGTCAAAAGCAATGCAATTGTTTATGTTAAACAAAGCGGCGAACATTTCTCTACCGTTGGTATTGGCTGTGGACAGACATCCCGTGTGGCATCGAGCCGGATAGCCGTTGCAAACGCAGCGCGTTTCGGGCATAACCTTCAGGGGACGCTTGTAGCGAGCGATGCTTTCTTTCCTTTTGCCGATGGATTGCTCGAAGCAGCGGATGCCGGAGCGGTTGCTGTGATCCAGCCTGGAGGCTCTGTTCGGGACGAGGAAGTCATCCAGGCAGCGAAGGATCGGAATATTTCGTTAATTTTAACGGGAATGCGACATTTTAAGCATTAATTAGCGTATTTTTGTAGTTAGTTTTGCATTTCAAAGCGGCAACTATTACTGAGCCATATACATGTTCAATCTATTTAGTGCGGATATAGCTATCGATCTCGGCACTGCCAATACCCTTATATATGTCAAGGGTAAGGGGATCGTGCTTAATGAGCCATCGATCGTAGCCTATGACACGACGACCAAGAAGCTTATTGCCGTAGGCCGCGAGGCCCAGGCAATGCTTGGCAGAACTCACCGTGATATTCAGACGGTACGTCCGATGAAAGACGGTGTTATTGCCGACTTTGAAATTGCCGAGGGGATGCTTAGGCATCTGATCCGTAAAGTGCATCCTTCTTGGCTACCGTCGCGCAGGATCGTGATCAGTGTTCCATCCGGCATTACGGAAGTCGAAAAGCGTGCGGTGCGCGATAGCGCCGAACATGCCGGCGCTAAGGAAGTCCACCTTATCGCCGAACCGATGGCCGCAGCGATCGGTATTGGGGTCGATGTTGAAGCTCCTGTTGGAAGCATCATTATCGACATTGGTGGCGGGACGACAGAAATCGCCGTTATCGCACTTTCCGGAATCGTTAACCAGGAATCGCTTCGTACAGCTGGTGACGAGCTCACCGACGCTGTTTCTCAGTTCTTCCGTAAGAACTACTCCCTGCTGATCGGCGAGCGTACTGCAGAACTGATCAAGTGTCAGGTCGGCAGCGCCTTGCCCCTTGAAGAAGAGCTTATGGTCGAGGTCAAAGGCCGCGACTTGGTTGCCGGTATTCCGAAGACGATCGAAGTCAGTTCGGTCGATGTTCGCGAAGCGCTTGCAGAACCCATCAACCAGATCGTTGAGGCAGTAAAGAAGAGCCTCGAGCGTACGCCTCCGGAGCTTTCTGCCGATATTCTTGACCGTGGCATGATGCTGTCCGGTGGTGGCGCACTCCTAAAAGGCTTTGATGAGCGCCTCAGGCTCGAAACGAATCTTCCGGTTCACGTTGCTGACGATCCGCTTACGGCTGTGGTTCGTGGCGCAGGCCGGGTGCTTGAGGATATTCCACGTTACCAAAAAGTCCTTCTCCGCGGAAAACGATATTAATGTAACGGGCAGCCGGTAACTACTACATGATCCGACGGCTCATCAACATCATTGTTCTCTTCAAAGAGTACATTGTACTCGGAGCGATCGTTATTATTTCGTTCGCTCTTATCGCGCTCTCTGCTTCGCCAACTGTCCAGCCGCTTCGTGCAATGACAACTGTTGTCGTAGGCACGTTGCAGTCCGCGCTTGGCTGGATCCCGAATCCCTTTGTGATGAAGGAGACCCAGGAAGAACTTCGTCAACGCAATATTGAGCTCTCAGCCGAACTTGCGAAGCTCCGTCGTTCGAAAGCGGAGAATGCGGAGTTACGGAAGCTCTTAAATCTCAAGCCGCGGCCTGATTTCAAGCTTCTCTCAGCAGAGATCGTCGGGAAGACTGCCAGTGCCGAGCGTAATCTCATGACGCTTGATCGTGGCCTCAGCGATGGCGTACGAATCGGCATGGCCGTCATGACCGATGCAGGCCTTGTCGGTCGCGTCTTTGCAGCAAGTGATGGGTATTCGCTTGTGGAAAGCCTGTATAATACTACGATCAAGATCGCTTCAAAGGTGGAGCGCACCAGAGTCGATGGCATCATCGGTTGGGAAGATGGCCCGGAATTGCTGATGCGCAACGTGCCAAAAGCTCTCGATGTAGAGATAGGTGATAAGATCGTCACAAGCGAGTATTCGATCTATTTCCCGAGCGATGTTCCGATCGGTATTGTCGTCAAATTGGAAAATGAGCCGAACTCGCTTTTCAGACGCATCATAGTCATGCCCGAAGCAATGCCGGATCGTGTCGAGCATTGCTTTGTCGTGCTGACGGCCAGCCCTCGCCTGCTTGAGCGTTTGAAATTGGAAGAATCATCGGATAAGCAACCAGAAAGAAAAGTAAAGTAGATCGTGCCATTTCTCTACCAGGCAATAGCCGGATTTATCATTATTGTCCTCCAGGTTCTGGTGAGTAAATTCCTTACCCATGGCGGTGCTATGCCGGATTTTGTGCTCATCTATGTTGTTGTCGTTGTCCTGTCAAAAGGTCAGCTTGCCGGTGAGGTCACCGGTTTTTCGATGGGCCTCATACTCGATATCTTGTCGAGCGGTACGCTCGGTGCTAATGCTCTTGCAAAAGCAGTAATGGCGTTCTTCCTCGGCTACTTCTATAGCGAGGATCTTGCCAAGCAACGCTTGCGTAACTGGCCGCTGCTTGCATTCGTTATGCTCGGAGCCGTCATCAATAACCTCATCTACTATGCGCTCTTTGCTCAGGCGCGATCCGGATTTTTCGATTTTGTGCTGGAGAACGGCGGACTGGCTACGCTCTATACGACGCTTGTTGCGCTCATTCCGATGTTCTACTTTTCACGAAGACCCCTTTACTAATGAACGGTACGCTTATCCTGCTTCGGCATGGTGAATCGCAATGGAATCTGGAAAACCGGTTCACCGGTTGGATAGATGTTCCGCTCACCGAAAAAGGTAAGAAAGACGCATTCGAATCGGGGAAGCTGCTCAAGCATATCCCCATCGATATTGCCTTTACCTCCGTTCTGATCCGCGCGATCGATACGCTTGACGAAGCCTTGCGCGGTGCCGAGCAGGACATGGTCACCATCGTCAAGGACGCTGCGCTTAACGAACGGATGTATGGCGATCTTCAAGGTCTCGATAAAGCAGAGACGGCGAAGAAGTATGGAGCCGATCAGGTAAAGATCTGGCGGCGCAGTTTTGATATTCCTCCGCCGAATGGAGAAAGCCTTAAGGATACTGCTGCCCGGACGCTGCCATACTTTGATGAGCATATCCTGCCGTTGGTCAAACAGGGGAAGAACGTCCTGATCTCCGCTCATGGCAATTCGCTGAGAGCGATCGTCATGGAGTTGGATAAATTGTCAAGAGAAGCGGTCCTCGAACTCAATATTCCCAATGCCGTACCGATCGTCTATGAGATCGATGCAGAAGGCACGGTTGTCAGCAAGAATATCTTAACCGCGTAGCTTTACTCTTTCTTTTTCCAGAACTCGCCGTAGCGATTCGAGAAACGTGAGTTGGAGGCGTAGATGCGCTTCGTGCCGGCAATGGCTGCGATACGCTCTTCGACGATGTGGTTTGCTGCTTCATTCGTCGTGATGCCTAATTCCTGAGCCTTGAGAAGGATCTTCCTGACGGTGTTGTAGATATTCTCAGCCTGCTTCATTGCACGGGGCTGAGAGTAGCCTTCGAGCTCGCTGGCGACGTTGATGAGTCCGCCGGAGTTGATGACGTAATCCGGTGCGTAGAGAATGCCGCGTTCGGCAAGCAATTTCGAATCACGCTCTTCATCGGCGAGCTGATTGTTCGCTGGACCTGCAAGGATCTCGCACTTAAGGGTCGGAATCGTATCAGCATTAATAATCCCGCCGAGCGCTGCCGGAGCTAAGATGTCGCATTCTGTCGTGAATACTTCATCAGGTGAGATGACCGTTGCGCCAGTATCGCGAGCCACCTGCTGTGCCTTCTCCTGATAGATATCGGCAATAAAAACTTTTGCGCCGTCATTGCAAAGGTGCTTTGCAAGATTCGAAGCGACGTGGCCAGCACCCTGCAACACGATGCGCTTGCCTTCAAGGTAATCGTGCCCGTAACGGACATTGGCGCAGGCTTTGATACCTACATACGAGCCATATGCCGTAACGGGGGACGGATCGCCGGAGCCGCCAAGCTCGAACGGAATGCCGGTGACGTACTTCGTTTCGCTCCAGATGTAGACCATCTCCTGGACGCTGGTACCGACGTCTTCAGCAGTGATGTAACGACCGCCAAGACCTTCGACGAATCTACCGAATGCTCTGAAGAGCGCCTCCGTCTTCATCGTACGCGGATCGCCAATGATGACTGCCTTACCGCCGCCAAGATTGAGACCTGCAGCAGCAGCTTTGTAGGTCATGCCGCGCGATAAGCGGAGCACATCATTAAGCGCATCATAATCGCTGGCATAGGTCCACATCCGGCAGCCGCCAAGAGCAGGGCCGAGGGTTGTATTGTGGATACCGATGATCGCTTTAAGGCCAGTAGCTTTATCTGAGCAAAGGACGACTTCTTCGTGATCTTTCGACTGGACGATCTCAAAAAGGTCTTGCGTAGGTTTCTGTTCGATCATTGTCCGTTCGAGGTGTTTACCGTTAGTGGTCGCACTGGTAGTAATTTTCTTTGAAGCGGTCGTTACGGACATCAGAAATTAGCCTGTTTTGATTGATTATTACTAAAATACGACGCCAAAACGAAAAGTGGTGCTCCCCTCGTTCCGACCCCGGCAGAACCGTCTATTTCAAGCTATTTTCCAAGTATCCAGTAGGCAATGAGCGCAATGCTTTCCCGTAGCCGGTAGTAGAGCAGATCGTAGAATTCCTGTTTGATACCGGATGCCATGCCGATGGCATCGATCCCGTTAAACTTGCACATTTCGAGAACTCGGGCCAGATGATACTGGTCACTGACGATGACAAAGCGCTTCCATTGCTGGCGATTCATCAGCTCGTTTCGAATGTAGATCACCTGCTCGATCGTCGACCGTGACGACGATTCGGTGACGATGACCGACGGATCGATCCCCATCGCAACCAGCTCGCGCTTGGCGACCTCAGCTTCGGATCGCTCGTTCGGCGCATTCGATCCGGTAACCACGAGCTTCGGAACTGCTTCTTTTTTGATCAGCTCCGCTCCGCTGGTGATCCGTTCGGCAAGTGTCGGGCTTGGCCGCTCCCCGAGTTCCGAACCATGCCAGACTGCTGCTCCAAGGATGACTGCTGCATCAGCATCGTATTGCCTGAGCTCCTGCATCTCATTGGAGAAGGGATACGTAAAGGAGAAGAAGAAGGCGACCAGGATTGCCATCCCAAAGACGATGATCGTATTAAAGACCACTCTTCGGAATCCGGAAAACCGGTGAAAGTCATATTCCTTTCGTGCAAAGAACAAGCCTACGTAGAATGCCCGGGTCAGGAGATAGGTGAACGATGCAGTTCGCGGAAACTCGCCGACTTCAAAGTTATCTGCTCCGAGCGTTATCCAAAAGATGATGGCCAGTGCTACGGTGCACATGACGATCCTTCGCAGACTGATCCTCGACGGCGTGATAAACGTCCTGATGATAAGGAACAGGTAGAAGGCGAAGAGTACCAGCGATACGCGATCTGACAGGGTAGTGAAGCGAACGAGCTCGGGTTCGAGGCCTTGGCCGGAGAAGCGCGCTTCGGTCAGATAGTAGTAGATCAGACATTCGAGGATTGCCGCAATGCCAAGCACAATGCGCTTTGTACGAACAACCGACGGTGCTATGACACTAACTTGTTTGCTCACTATGCAGTATGGGGAAACCGAATACCTGCAACTTAACAATTTATTTCGTCTGTTAGCTCTCATTATTTGTGGCTCCGACGAAATATGGTGCGCTTCACCTGCACCGTGCATGGCAGGAGGTTACTTTTGTCATGATTAAGATGTCAACGAACGACACACTAACAATTGAACGACTTTCAATTTCTCGCACTTGGTGGCGCCCGAGAGATCGGCGCTAACTCTTTCTACTACCAGTTTGGTCCGCACGGGATTCTCGTCGATGCAGGTCTCCATCCTGAAAAGACCGGATGGGATGCATTTCCAAAGACCGAGCTGCTGGCACCCGAATCTGTCAATACCTTCATCATCACCCATGCCCATTCCGATCATATCGGCGCTATACCGTACGTGCTGCAGTCGCAGCCGCAGGCGCGGTTGATCGCAACAAGCGAGACGATCCAGATCGCCGAGGTCATGCTCGCCAACTC
>JANWLI010000085.1 GCA_025450975.1 Candidatus Kapaibacterium sp.
CGACCGTACAAAGTTAAAGATGAACAGTGCCGATATTGGTGAATATCGGGCATGCCACATTACTGCAAAGAAGCCGATCAATGTACAGTATTTCTCTACGGGTGCAAATTCAGGTGGAATGTACCTTGCGCTTCCTGTCAATGCATGGGGGAAGGAATATGTGGCTGCAAGTTATAACGATAATGGTACGACGCATGGCTCGGGCGGTGAGACGGCAGGAGCCGATAAAGCAGCGGGGGTTTTCATGATCATTGCAGCGTACGACTCAACGCAGATCACGATCGTCCCGGCAGCACGGACGACGGGTGGGCATCCCGGCGTACATCAAGGCGCCGGAGCTATGGGGCAACCGCAATCCTACACAGCAACCATGCATCGCGGGCAATGCTGGATGGTAAAGTCGTATAGTGCGCAGATCGACGGGCAGGATGATATTTCCGGTTCGACGATCAAGAGTACAAAGCCGGTTGCCGTGATCGCCGGTCATGGAAATGCAATGACCGGCAATGGTAGCACGGGCGGGTTTAACACAGAAGGCCGCGACTATATGATCGAGCAGATGATCCCGGTCGAGTCGTGGGATCATACGGGATATATCACTGTCCCGATGATGGACAGTCCCAACTCGAATGGCACGGGTCTTGGTGAAGATGTTCGCTCGTTCGTATTCGATAGCACCACCAAAACGATCGTTGCAAAGACAGATGCTTCGACGCTGCTTATGGATTTTATAGCGCCGTATGCAACGCCTGCTGAACTCCATAACCTGCAGACGGTCGCTCACTACACAAGCGATACCGGCAAATTCATGCTTATGCAATATGATCTGCGCAATCGTGGTGATGCACCGCCATATCCGACGCCGAGCATGATGTCGATCGTCCCTCGTTCGCATTGGCGTAATGCATATCTATGGTATGTGCCTACGAATACGAACGAGAAGTTGCAGTCGTACTATGTTACAATCATTGCTCCGAAGAACGGTGCAACGATCTACTACGAACCGAAGGACACCGTCCTGAAGCGCAACTGGTTTTCGGACAGCTTGCGCGTTTCGGTTAACGGGTCGAATTCATTTACGAACGTTAACGGTCTCGGTTCTCAAAGGAAAGCATGGACTACAATTCCAGGCCATCCGGACTTAGCAGCATATACCTATACTGTGTCACCGGGCACATCATATTATATGAAGGCTCCTTTCCCGTTCATGGTCTACTTCTTCGGGCAGCGTGCGTTCTCGTATGATAATTATCTGGCGAACGGAGCCAACGATTACTATCTCTCGTTTGCGACGCCGGTTGGTATGAGGTTAGGGAAGGCGTCACCCAAGCGTCTAAAAGTTACCGTCGATACATTCTGCTCAAGCTGGCGGGTGTGTGTCCATGACTCGAACGATCCCGGCGGTGTGAAATCCGTCACGTTACTTGACGATCCGAATGGCGAGATCATTATCGGAGGGCGATACAAGTATGTCAACACAGGATTCGACCCTGCCGACGATCCACTGAACCTGAAAGAAATAGTATACTACCCGTATCCGAACGATGCATGCTTTACAGTGCGTGTTGAGAATCCCGGTCAGGATGCGTATGCGCCGCTCTACATAGTCGATGCCAATGGTAATGGGATAGTTGTCGAACTTCGCTACAAGAAAGCATCCATTGATTTCGTCCCCGTCAATGCTGTTCCAAGCCCACTGGATTCGATCGGGCTCTACCTGATGCCGTATAATACGGTATCGAAGCAATACGAGCCTTCGTATATCGATGAAGAGATCTGCAGAGACTATCTCTTTATTAATAAGAAGGAGTCATCAAAGGTATTTAAGCTTCTCAAGGCAGAAGTGACGCAACCAAGCAATTTCCGCCTGACGAACATCGTGCCGCCGATCGGCAGTAATATTTTGCAGAATGATACCGTGCGAATGACAGTCTGCTTCAGCGGTTCCGATACGCTGATGTATTTTGATTCACTCGATTTCGCGACGGATTGCTTCGCGACGCGATTGCCGCTTGTCGGTCATCCGGGAACACCCATCATCGATGCCGATGACAAGAACTTTGGGACGATCCTCGTCAACTCGAAAAAGTGTACCGATGTTGAAGTGCGGAATATTGGTAATAAGCCATTCATCCTGGATCAGCGTTGGGTGATGGATAATCTCGGCAACCAATTTCAGTTTGATACGGCTCATGGGAAAAACAAGCTGCCAATCACGATCGGGCCTAGCCAGAAGCATAGGTTCTGGTTCTGCTATCAGCCGTCTGATGAGGGCTTCGATAGCACGCAGATGCAGTGGAGCACCGATATTCGCGAGCCATATAAGAATCAGATCAAGCCGTTCTCGATACTTACCGGCGCTGGCATCAAGCCTGGAGTAAATTGGGATCGGCCGCAGGAGTCGTTTGAGACACATCAGGCTAGTGAGGTTGTGAACCGCGTTAATTTGATCAATACCGGAACAGCTGAAGCACAGCTTGGACGCATCTGGATCGATGGACCGGATGCCGCCGAGTTTCGGACCGTTGGTACTGAGTATAATACTAATCCGCCTACCTGGGGTGGTACAGTGCTTTCTGTCCCTGATACCATGTGGGTCGATGTTGGATTTCTCAAGGATGGACAGAAGCCCGCAACATCTCCACGCCTTGCCTATCTAAAGACATTTGCTACGCTCGATTCGTCGGCGACAGCAGTGATGATTCTTTACACCGGTCAGCTTAGTGTGGAAACCGATCCGGCTACATTTGATATGGTCGTTCGTCCGAATCCGGCCAGAGACGAGGTGACGGTTGAAGTGACACTCATGAACGCCGGCGATGTTCGCCTGCACATCTATGATGTGCTCGGACGGGAAGTGGAGACGCGCTCGTTTAGTGGTTTGCCGCCGGGCATGAACATGTTGGAAGTTGCACTTCCTGATCTTCCGGAAGGCACGTACATCCTTACGGTCGAAGTTGGCGGGATGAGGCAGTCCAGACAGCTTTTGATTGAGTAACAGTGCTGTAACTTCGACGTGGATTTGCGTTCTTGTCGAAACGGGAGTCGTCACACCTACATGAAAATAGTTCTTTCCCTCGCGCTATCTCTATTATTTTCAACTAGTTTTGCGCAAGGTATTTCTTCCGAAGGGAAGGAGTTCTATCTTGCGTATATCTACCCGCCGTACAATGACGTTGTTCATCATTTGACGGCAGGATACTATCGTGTCTTTGCGTATATCAGTTCGTTCGAAGATAATACGGTCTCCGTTTCCTACTTCGATCAGACGTCTTCGCTGGAACAGGCGCCGACGCAATATAGCGTTAAGGCAAGGCAAACAACGCAGGTCCCGCTCAATCGTACAAAGATGAAGACGCCGGAATCGTGCGATAGTGTGCCGCGACTTCTTTCCTGTCATATAACTTCTAAGAAACCGATCACTGTCCAGTTCTTTTCTTCGGGGGCGAATTCGGGAGGCAGCTATCTTGCGCTCCCTGTCAGTGCCTGGGGAAAAGATTACGTCGTTGCATCGTATAAAGACAACGGCCCCGGCAACGGCGCAATGCTCGGAGGTCAAGGACCTTCAGGTCTCGATAAGGCAGGAGGAGTCTTTGTCGTCGTCGCTGCCTACGATAACACGAAGGTAACGATCGTGCCGACGGCGCGGACCTGCGATGACCATGTCGGTGTCAATCAGGGAGCAGGGGCAACAGGCAAGCCGGTGCCGTATACGATGACACTCCATCGCGGACAATGCTACACAGTTAAGTCGCATAGCGCGTCTACCGACGACGGAGAGGACGATATTTCCGGTTCAACTGTCAAGTCGGATAAGCCGATAGCAGTTATCTCCGGACATGAGGATGCCTGGATCGACGGAAGCGATGTGGCTGGGTTTAGTCTTGACGGACGTGACTTTATGATCGAGCAGATGATCCCGGTGGAGTACTGGGATCATACCGGATATATCACGATCCCGTTTATCGACAGTGCGCCGAATAATGGCGAGGGAGTAGGCGATCTTGGGCGTATTTATGTGTCGGATAAAAATGTGCCAAGTGTTGTGAATGCCGAGCGCAATGGGACAGTATGGGATAAGCATCCTGGATCATACCTGTGGCCGGAGGACCTCAATTACTCGGAATATCCGGTACACTTTTCTGCTTCGGATACTTCTTCTAAGTTCTCCGTCGTGCAGTATGATATTCGCAATCATAGTACACAGCGCACAACACCACCGTTTCCGTCGCCGAGCATGATGTCGATCGTGCCGCGCTCGCGCTGGAAGAACTCGTACTATTGGTATGTCCCTTCGAACATTAACGAGCGGCTCCAGGCATATTATGTCACAATTATTGCTCCGAAAGATGGTGCCAACCAATACTACGAAGCAAAAGATACGATTCTCAAACGCAACTGGTTTTCGGACAGCCTCAGAGTATCTGTTAATGGCTCTAATGCTTTTACAGGTATTAATGGACTAGGTGGGCAAAAGAAGAAGTGGAATACTATTCCGGGGCACCCGGATCTTGCGGCATACACGTTTTCCTTATCTCCGGGGACTTCGTATTTTGTGAAAGGCCCAATCCCATTCATGATCTATCATTTTGGTTGCCGTGCAGTCGATTACGATGGGGATATCGGAGATTTTGATAGTGACGATCACTTCTTCTCATATGCGCTTCCGCTGGGTATGCAGTACAGTCAGCCATATGCGAAGCGCATTGGGACGACCGTCGACACGCTTTGCGCGCGATGGCGTGTTTGTGCTCGCGATTCGAATGTGCTTGGCGGGATCAGGTCGGTCGAGTTACTCGCCGCTCATAAGAATGTGACGTTTTCACATGACGACGATCCGTTACAAATTCGCGAGATCAGGTTCGATCCGTTCGGACAAAATGTTTGCTTCAATATCGAGGTCGAAGATCCAGGTAAGGATGCGTACGCACCGCTCTATGTCGTGGACGTTAAAGGCAATGGCAAACTTTACGAGCTACGCTACAATAAAGCAGAAGTAGAGCTTGTGCCGGGCCATGCACAGGGACTTTTCTTGACGCTTCCGTATGTGGATGAGGCAACGTGCAGGGATTACCTGTTTATCAACAAGAGCACATCGCCGAGAGCCTACACATTGCTGGATGTCGATCTCCCGCAACCAAGTAAATTTAGGATCACAGATATTTCACCATCGGTTGGGTCAACGATAGCGCCCGGCGATACGATGCGGGTACAAGTTTGCTTTACGGCAATCGATACGTCGCTCTGCTACGACTCCATCGATGTCACGACTGATTGCTTCACGATGCATTTGCCGCTCGTTGGGCAGGCAGGCACACCGCTTATCTTAGCGTCGGACGCTGATTTTGATACGAGTATCGTCGGAGGCAAGCGATGCACCGCTCTTGATGTGCGGAACATCGGCAACAAGCCATTTACCATGGATAATAAGTGGATACTCGATAACGCGGGAGTATTCACGTTTGACACTACGCATCACCTGAATAAATTTCCCGTAACGATTCAACCGGGAGACTATCATGAGTTCTGGATCTGCTACTCGCCACAGGGTTTCCGCAGCGATTCGGGTACGATGCACTGGAGTACAGATATTCGCGAGCCGTACAAGAAGGATGTCAAATCATTTTCTACCCTTCGTGGTGCGGGCAAGAAGGCGCTCTTGTTTTGGGACCGGCTCATGGAGCCAATGGTACACAGTGCATCCGGCGATACGATCAGCCGCATCAATCTTATCAATACGACAGCGGCATCGGCTGAGCTGACCGGCATCTGGATCGATGGGCCCGATGCCGATGAGTTCAGGATCGTGGAGACGCAATCAAATACGAATCCGCCGACGTATTCGGGGACGGTGATCCCGGCAGGGTCATCGAAGTGGGTGGATGTCGGATTTAAGCTCGACATGACGAAGCTGCCGATCACACGGACACGCATTGCCTATCTGCGGACTTCGGAAAAGATCGATCCCAGCGTCGTCCCCACAGTTGAACTTCGCGGATTTCATCCTTCAGCAGGCGTGAGCGAAACCGAATATACGCCGAAGATATCGCTGCGGCCAAATCCGGCGCGCGATAAGATCTTCATTGATGTCGAACTTGCACGTGCATCGGATATTGATGTGCGTATTCACGATGTGCTGGGCAGGGAGGTTGTCGCCAAGAGTTTCGCAGCAGGCACGCAAACCTTTTCGCTCGATCTTCCGAAGCTATCTGCGGGGATGTACATGGTTACGATCCAGGGAAAAGACTTTACCGACATCAGGCAACTGATCATCGAGTAACGCACACTGTAACTTCTAACGATTTCTACGTTCTTGTATTCGATTCGGAGTCGTCACATGAAAAATCTTCTTGCCCTGACTATATGTCTCCTATTTTCATGCGCTTATGCGCAAGACCGGGGTTTCCATTCGGTTGGGCGCGAGTTCTATTTAGGGTATCTCCACCCATCGTACACTGAATTTGCCTCTGCTCAGGTTGCGCAGCAATCCAAAGTGTTTGCGTTTGTCAGCTCGTTCGAAGATAATGAGGTTGGTGTCTCGTACTTCGATCCCCTTACAAAAAAAGAAGGCTTTCCAGTAGTCTATCCAATCAAGGCAAGACAGACAACGCAGATCTCTCTCGATCGTGAGCAGATGCGCATGAAAAATCCAGGCGATGTTCCAGGTGAATACAAATCTGCCCATATTGTCTCGCGACGTCCGGTCACGGTACAGTTCTTTTCTACCGGTGCGAATGCTGGTGGAGGATATCTGGCCTTACCAGTGCAAAGCTGGGGCAGATCGTATACGGTAGCAAGTTACGAAGACTTAAATTATGGCAATCTGGATCCGGGCTGTGGCTACTTTATGATCATCGCAGCTTACGATGGGACTACTGTGACGATCATTCCGACCGCTAAGACCGGGGGGAGTCATCCCGGTGTTAATCAAGGTGGCGGTTCAACCGGTAAGCCACAACCGTATACTGTAGGGCTCAATCGCGGACAGACGTGGATGGTGAAGTCAACGAGCGCGTTTATGGATGCTGACTATGATATTTCAGCATCGATCGTGAAGGCAGATAAGCCGGTTGCCGTGATCGCAGGCCACGAAGATGCGAATGTCGGACACGCACAGCTTGCCGGTTCAATCAATGACGTCCGCGATTACATGGTCGAGCAGATGATCCCGACGGAGTTCTGGCACTATACCGGCAATATTGTTATTCCGATGACCGACAATCCAGTTGCGGAAGAGCCAGGAGATGTGATCAGACTCTATGTATATGATAAGGATGCTCCCTTAAAAGTAGATGTAGAGGCGAATGGAAGTACGAATACAAAATTCCCCATGGTCTACGTAGCCTACGATGAAACACTATTGTCTCCATCACATTTTTCGGCCGATAGCGGCTCCCGGTTCATGGTCATGCAATACGATCAGCGAACACTTGGAGGGCCAATACCTCCGAACACGTCGCCGAATATGATGTCTGTGGTGCCTCGCGCTCACTGGCGAACGTCGTACCAATTCCGCACGCCGGCAAGTGACCCGCGGCAGCAGTCCTATTACGTGACGATCATTTCAGCGAAAGATGGAAGTGATCAGTATCATCCTGGCAGAGATACTGTACTGAAACGCACGTGGACTTCCGATAGTATTCTTGTATCAACCAATGCAGGTAGCCCCAAGAAACTCAGTGATATTGGCGCAGTCGTTAAGAGATGGATTACGGTCCCTGGCCATGCCGATCTCATGGCTTCGATATATCAGATAGGAGCTGACAGTTCGTACTATTTCCGTTCGCCGATCCCATTCATGGCATACCACACTGGAAACAGGTCCATGTCTGCAACTAACGGCCCTTTGGGTGATTACTACGAAGATTTTTTCTTTTCCTATGCATTTCCGGCGGGTACGGCGCTTTACGATCATGAGAAGCCTCGCCGACTATCCGTTACGGTCGATACGCTTTGTAACAGCTGGAAAGTATGCGCGACCGACTCCACACCTGGCGGAGGAATACGCTATGTAACGCTTATCGACGATGAGGATGGCGACCTGTGGCCCGATGTTGGCAGAAAGTTTTCGAATGCGACGATACTGCCGCCGGACGATGATTTGCGGCATGGTGAGTTTCACATAGCAAATCCCAAACAGTCACACTGCTTTATCGTTTCTGCAGTTAATCCCAGCAAGCCAACCTATGCGCCCATTGCGATCTATGATAATGCGGGGAACTGCATGATTCTTGAACTTCGAAGCAATGCGCGTGAGGTACAACTGGAACCTGATTTTGAGGTTGTGCAGGAATTTGAGGTAGCTGTCGGCGGAGAAGTCTGCAAGGAATTCACCTTTGTGAATTTAAAGACGAATCCGGAAGGATATACCTTTTCTGTAATCGACCTTCCACAGCCCACGTTTTTTAAGGTAACGGAAGTGACGCCGTCGCTTCCGGCAGTGATCAATCCGGGCGATACCTTACGCTTCCGTGTCTGCTACACGGCGCACGATACGCTTACGATGCGCGATACAGTAGTTGTGCAATCGAATTGCCTGTCGATGAGTATTCCGCTCAGTGGCCACGCCGGGACGGCGCTCATACTTGCCGAGGATAAGAAATTCGGGACCATCCTTGCGTCAACGCAACGATGTGGCGATGTAGTGGTTAAGAATGTGGGCGCTATCGAGTTCGTGATACATTCGGCATCACTATTGCCGAATAATAGCGAGTTTATTTTCGATACACTGTTCCCGCAGAATAAACTTCCGGTAACGATCCCGCCCGGAGCTTCGCATGCATTTTGGGTATGCTATAATCCGGTCAATGAAGGTATTGACTCCGCGACGCTGTCATGGAATACCAATATTCCCTCGCCATTTAACGAGTCGGTCAAACGCTACAGTGGGCTCGTCGGAAGAGGCATAAAGCCTGGCGTTTTCTGGGACCGAACAAAGCAGGAATTCCGTGCTGATTCGACCAGACAAGTTGTCGAGCGAGTTTTCCTCATTAACAGTAGTGGCTCGGATGCGGAAATCACCGCTATTTCGATCAGCGGCGTCGATGCATCAGAGTTCTCGATCGTAGCAACTGAGTTCAATACAAATCCACCCACATTTGCGGGTTCCGTGCTTTCGCCTGGCGATACGATGTGGGTCGACGTTTATTTCAAACTCGATATGACGCAGCAGCCGATCGATCGTATTCACCGGGCGTCGTTGCAGACTGCTGCGAAGCTTGATCCGTCAGCGATTAAGACCGTCGAGTTGGAAGCGAGCTTTGGATTTGCCGATGTTGCCGCGAGCGATCGTTCGAAGAACATCATGATCCGCCCGAACCCGGCGCGGGACCGGGTTGCCGTTGATGTTAATCTCGAGGGCAGCGAAGCATTCTCTATTAAATTGTTCGATGTGCTTGGCAGAGAGATCAAAGCCGCGTCATACTCCGGTATGATGCCGGGATGGAATTCAATTACGCTGGACTTGCAAGCGCTGGCCAGGGGGACGTATATTGCAATCATAACTGTTGGGGAACATGTCGAAACGCGTAGTCTTATTGTTGAGTGAGGTCCCTATAAAACACACAGCGTGTCTGTTGCTGGCGCTACTCAGTTTGATGGCGTCAGCACAAGACCGCGGCTTCCGCTCGGAGGGGCGGGAGTTTTACCTTGGATATCTACATCCGATCGCAGGGCCTTACGTCGGCAGTGGAGGAGGCAACACCAGTTCTTACGCAAAGCAGTACAAAGTGTATGCCTTGGTAAGCTCATATGTGGATAATACCGTTGAGCTGTCCTATTTTTCCGCATCGGGGAAGGAAGAGACTTCTTCTCCTACACAAATAGCTGCGGGAAAGACTGCACATATCCTTCTCGATCAATTTAGGATGCAACACGACTCCATCGGTGATAATGCTGCGTTTCTTTCGTGTCATCTGCGCGCGAAGCGTCCGGTCAGTGTTCAGTTCTTTAGTACGGGGCCGGGGTCCTGCGGCAGCTATCTGGCGCTGCCGGTGCAGGCGTGGGGAAAGAAGTATACGGTTGCTTCGTACAGTGATCTTTACGGATACTATGTCCATCAATATCCCGGAAAGTATAGCTCGGGGTTGTTTACGATTGTAGCAGCGTATGATGGGACGACCGTGACGATCTCTCCATCGGCCGCAACTGCCGGAGGACACATTGGCGCTACTCAGGGACCGGGTGCTAATGGTACGCCGAAGCCGTACACGATCTCCCTCGCACGCGGGCAGTGTTATATGGTGCGTTCGGCAAGTGCGGCATTCCAGAATGCCGATGATTTATCGGCGTCGATTGTTACCTCGACGCATCCGGTCGCGGTGATCGGAGGTCATGAGTGGGCGATCGTCGGAGACGGTAATCAGGAGACCTGCCCGCATATCGATACACGCGATTATATGGTCGAGCAAATGATCCCATCAGAATTTTGGGATAACACAGGTGTGATCTCCATCCCATTTGAGGATAGTAAGGGAATTGTCTCCACCGGACTAGGAGAAAATTACCGCATCTATGTTGCCGACGATCATCTTCCATCATCAGTTCAGGCGAACGAAGCGAGTTTCTTTCCTGCACCCTATAATGTACCTGTCGAGTTATTCAATCGTGTATCGCCGATCCATTTCAAAACCGTAGGTAATGATGGTCGCTTCTCTGCCATTCAATACGATCCGAAGTCGCATGGGACGAATGCGCCGTTTCCTTCTGCGACTATGAATACGCTTATCCCGAAGAGCCAGTGGCGCAATTCGTATGGGTGGTCGTTTCCGATCTCAAGTATTTTGCATGGCTGCTACAAGCATTACGTGACGGTGATCGCGGAAGCTTCAAAGTTTGATAGTATCATGATTTCCATCGATGGCGCTCCGGCGAAACCCATAAGTGTATTGAAAAATGTTGTTAAAACATGGGGAAGCATCCCCGATCATCCCGAGTTGAAAGCAGTTGTCTATACTATCAGCCCGTCGGTTGGTGGTTCGGGTGGGATGTATTTTGCAACCGCTCCTTTTCCGTTTGCGGCTTCTCATGCCGGAAGCCGCGCCTCTGCATTTCAGCTACTCAGGTGTCCGTGCTATGAATCTGACGCACATGTTACAACCTATCATTACTCCTATGCAAGCCCCGGCGGCGCATCGCTCTTCGATAAAGATATCGCAAACAATCTGAGGATCGAAATCGACACATTGTGTACGGGTGCCTGGGATATCTGCGTGACAGATAACAATGAAGGTGGTGGCATCCGGTACGTTTCACTTATCGATGATTCCGGTGGGTATATGTTTCCCGGCAAGAGTTATAAGCATAAGAATGTCTCGATCCATGAGATAAATAATCCTCAGCCCGTCATTGAGTTTTCGCGTCCGGGAGATGAGAAGTCGTATTGTTTTACGATCGGCATTAATGATCCTGGGGCAGATGCAAGCGCGCCCGTCATCATCTATGATAAGGCAGGCAACTATACGATCCTTGATCTTCGTCATAGCCCACAAAAGCTTACGGTGACTCCCGATCCGTTTGTAGATCCCGATCTGTTCGGGACACCCAAAATGTCGGAAAAAATCTGCACAACGTTTACCATTTCGAATCAGCTCGGCAATATTCAGACATATTGGATACACACAATTACAACTTCGACTTCACAGTTTACAATAGAATCGATAAAACCATTGCCGCCGACCCAGCTGTTCGGTGGTGATTCGCTTACGTTCGATGTTTGTTTCCAGGCGTCCGATACGTTGCTTCACCGCGACACCGTGAAGGTGACTGGTACCTGCCTCGATCTTCGTTTGCCGCTTGCAGCGTCGACAGTGCGCCCGATCCTGATCGCCTCCGATGTAACGTTCGGTGATCTACTTGTTGGCAAAACGGCCTACAAGCCCGTAACATTGAAGAACACGGGACAGGCTACCTTCACTGTTCAGGGCGGGTCGATCATCCAAAGCGACCCGATCTTCTCGTTCGATTCAGCATCGAGCGCCAGATTCCCGTTAGCGATCGCGCCGGGAGCAACTGTGACGCTCAACGTTTGCTACACGCCCGATACCGTCCGCAGCCACACAGCATTTATCAGCTGGCAGACAGACATCGTCCCGCCATTCGCCTCCGAGCAGAAGTCGATCACGAATCTCTCGGGGCAGGGGTATGCGGAGCCGGGAGTAGTAGGCGAACATTCGGTCGCAAATAAAATACGGATTCGTCCTAACCCGGCGCGTGATAAGATCAGGATAGAGTTTGACGATAACCCTGCGGGGAGCATATCGGTGTCGGTTTGCGATGTGCTTGGCCGCGAGGTTGCACAGGCAACGTTTCCGGGGCTGACAATGGACATGGAGTTACCGCTGCTTGCAGACGGTATTTATTACGTGCGGATTGTCAGCGGCGGACAGGTAACAACTCATCCAGTAGAGATCAGAAAGTAGTATTGATACCTCAGTACGTGTTGAGGTATTTTATTGAGGCTCCACTTCATCACGATATGAGGGAGCCAGCCTTTAATCCAGCACTCTAGCGTGTGTAACATACTTGGCACGCTTGTTGGAAGCTGGTTCGTCAAGTTAGTTTCTGTTTGCCTTATTAAGTTCGAAAAATAATGGAAGTTTGCCGGCGGTCACAATTAATGATGGGAGTAGTATTTGTGTATATGATGATCATGCCCATCGTTGCTTTTGGCCAACGGGCATTAGGTGCTCGAAGTTTATCCTCGATGATAATCGCAGTAACTTTTTGACCATTAATGTTCCACTTTTCCCAAATTGGAACGGCCGGCAACTTATCCTTCCCGTATCGTCGTCAACGCCGACGGAAATGGTTTCATTTGTCGTGGCCAGCAGGTCCACAGCCGTGGGGCAAGATCTCCTATTGGTATCAGGACCAGTGGATGCCGACATACGCGATTCGCATTTATGATGCCAATGGCGACGGCGTACAGGACGGCGTTTTTGAGGGCGATCTGATCGGCGGCGCAGCACAGTTTGCATTGGAGTTAGCAGTGATACGGTGAAAGGCGGCTTGAGCAATCGGGCCGCCTTTTCTGATTAAGCTATCGTAAGTAAAGTTATTGGTCCAACATCAAATTATCTTACGGTTTTTGCCCCTCCGCCCCCCATAACAAAAGACTTATCTCCTGGCACGATTCTTCATAGCAAGATGAGTATCCCGATATGTTAGTTTGCCAATATGGGATAGTTTGTCTTATCAGTATTATAACATGGCTAGCCTCTCGTCGAATGAGAGGCTAAGATTTTCGGAAGATGGTAGGATTTAAGCGTGATTCAGGGGGCAGACAACAAACGCTCTGATGCTACCGTCTTCCAGTATTTTTGTGTCCGGTAAAAGAAGTAATTCGTAAAGTGAGGGCGGCTTGTGGTAAGGCCGCCTTTTCATTTTTATACCATGTATCCAACGGAGCATTTCCCCTCTTATTAGCGTTTTATGCGGCTTGACCGAATTTCGGTCATCAAAAACCTACGAATGTCCGATCTTTCGCATATACGCAATTTCTGCATTATCGCCCATATTGACCATGGGAAGAGCACATTAGCCGATAAGCTGCTCCTGGAGACGCATACCATCGCCGCACGCGAAA
>JANWLI010000086.1 GCA_025450975.1 Candidatus Kapaibacterium sp.
ACTGTACGAGGTATCGTTTCACGGCTGCTGCGCGGTCGTTGGCGAGGATCACGTTTTTATCATGCGAGCCGCTGGAGTCGGCATGTCCTTCGACGCGGATGCGCATCGTTGGGCGCACGTGCATGAGGCGGACAACGCGCTCGAGTTCGGGGACGAAGTCTGCAGCCAGGCCACCCTGGTTGGGGGCAAAAAGCAGATCTTCGAACACGAAACGCCGGCCTTCGTCGAGTGCGACAAGTTTACGGGTCGAAAGCAGTGCACGGTCTTCGGCCTTGAGGAGATCGACGCGCACGGAATCCGGCGCTAAGGTTGACTGCGATAAATAGCGAAGTGCGTACAAACTTGTGATATCGGACGTGATGGCGGTCAACACAGAATCGAACGATTGGCCGATATCGAAGCTTGCGCCTTCGGTGAGCAAGGCCATTTCGTTGTACTGTCTCATATTGGGCGGCGTGATCGTGAGCAGGCGAAGTTCACGCTCGTAGAGGAAGTTGCCCATCTCCTGCATGGTGTAGTTGGTCCTGCCGTCGCCGGTCTCGCCTCGTTGGAAACAGGGAGCATCGGTGATATGAATAACCAGCTTCAAGGCAATATCGCGAAACGGCATTCGTGTTGCAGCGGCGAGTGCTTCGAGGCCATTCTCCGGAATATCGCCGCCGCCGACGGTCTCGATCTGCTCGACCCAGGTGATAAACTGCTTCACATCTTCAGTAAGGGTCGGGCTCGTCCACTCGACGATATCGGAAAACCGCACGATGCCAAGTTGAAAATCGAAGCCTTGCGAACGAAGCTGCGTTGCAAATTTTGTGATGTTCTCTTTGACGGAGTTGATCTTATCGAGCATGGATGCCGTCTGGTCGATGACGAAGACGATATCGACAGGGACGCGGTTGGAAGAGCTAATAAGATCGAGGGACAGGATCGGCCGCTGGATGCCATTTTCCAGGACGAGCAGGTCTTCTTTCTTGAGATTACGGACGAAGATGTTGCGGTTATTCGTGGCGCCGAAAATGATGCTCATTTCGGGGAAGTGCGTGATATCGACATTCTTAATGTCGAGCAGGACATCGCCGCGCAGTGACTGGACGCCGGAAGTGCGCCCACGGGTGGCTATATCACGCTTTTTTTCAAGGATACGTCCTTTTTGCGGTTGGCATAACGCCAGACCGGACATCAGGACGATGAATAATATGAGTATGCGAGCGAACAACGGCTAATTTACGGAGTGTGATGGTCTCTGCACGAAAAAGTCGGGGGTTTACCTATAAACCCAAATACCTGCACAACGTTACAGGCTATTTACTCATTTTACGAATACCTAAGTAACTGTTACATTTTGAAAGCGTTATCTTTGCAATATGAGGGCACTGGCACTATTCGTCCTACTTTTTCCAACCTATCTTTTTGGCGGCTGGACCCTCATCCGCCATTTTAACCAACCGGTCAGCTGTGGGTTTTTCTATGATCCGGATCGCGGGTTCATCGGCACGTGCTCCAATAATGAACGTGGCCAGCCGCAGATCTGGAAGACGACCGATGGGGGGAGTTCGTGGCGCCAGGCGAGCGTGCCGTTCGTCGTCGATGCGAGAATGACGAGCATCCACATGCAAAGCGATCTTGTCGGCTATGCGTCGTTATGGGAGTATGATGGTAACCATGGAATATGGAAAACGATCAATGGCGGTCTTACGTGGTATGAGCATACGCAGGGGAATAATCTTGGGGCAACGTCCGTGCACGCCACTCCGCATGCTCTTATCGTCACGACCTGGCCACAGCTAAATCGTGGGCAGGTCGGAGGATTTTCTCTCAACGATGGTGGGACGATCGTCCCAGCATTTGAAAGTGCATTTACTGATGAATCCAACGGCATCGCTTTCGTGAATGACTCACAAGGAGTCGTTACTCCCGGGCCGCAGAGTAATACGATTGCAGATAGAAAGAGCAATTGTTTTTTCACAGAGGACGGCGGAAGGACCTGGCAGGAAGGCGGATTGATCAGCGAAAGTTGGAGCATCTATGGTAAAAAGGGAACAACTTCGTTCTTTGCTTTGCCGGAAGGAAATCAGCTCGATCCGCAAACAACGGTCGTCTCATCCCAAGATGTGGGCCGAAGCTGGCGAACACTCTTCCCATTTTCGTCTGCGATGCAATTTACCGGTGATATTGATGGTGCCGGCCGGACGCTGTATGTACAAACGAACGAGCAAACCAATAGCGGGTTCTTTCGCTCGGACGATCTGGGCATCACGTGGAAATCTGTTGGCGGCCCGTCGCATGAACGCGATACGCGGTTTGTCGTTACCGGATGTAACGGCGCTGTTGTCTATGGGTTCGATATTGACGGAAATGTATGGAAGACAACCGACGGAGGCGACGGTACGCTAACGCTTACCATTTCGGATCTCGATGTGAGTGTTGACACGCTGGAGTTCTTCACATCATGTGCGAAGGTCAAACAGTGGGTGCCGATCACGCTTCACAGTTGCCTCGATACTATTTCGATCGACATGATCACGGTTGAGAACGACCCGACGTCGCAATTCTCGATCGATACAAGTACGGTGAGTTCTGCTCTCTCCGGCTCTGTATTGCAACTGCCGGTTAGTTATGCTGCAGGAGTCGACGGGATGCAGCAATCAACCATACGTATTCGGGCTCACGCAGGGAGCACAACGATCGACACGACCATCGTCATACTCATCGGCGTAACCGAGCGGCCTACGCCACTTGCAATAGGCATCGATTCGCTGCAACTGAGCACGGTGTGTCCCGATGTCTGGGGCACGATCCCGATGACGTTTGGCAGCTGCGATGATTCGATCACCATTGATACGATCATGATCGAAGGCGATGGTAGCGGCCAGTTTACGATCGATACGCTCACTTCCAATTTTCTTGTACGTACGTTCAGTACGTTTGCGATCCCGATCCGCTACGCTCGCGGAGCGCCGGGGTCGCGCGCGATACGTGTGCGGGTCAGAGCGCATGCTTCCGATATCCAGATCGACACCGTCATTACGGTAACCGGGACTACTTTCCGTATTCCCGATCCATACAGCGGTGGCGACTCGCTTCACCTGAGTACAGTCTGTACGGACGTTCGGGGATGGGTGCCGGTAACGCTGCGGAGCTGTGACGATTCAATTTTGATCGAGTCGATCCTGATAGAAAATGATGTGGACGGTCATTTCTCCGTCGATACGATCCCCGCAGGCTTTCGTGTGCCTGCAGGGACGCCGCTGGAGATACCCATTCTTTATAGAGCAGGTGTGCCGGGGCAACGGTCAGGTCGTATCCGGCTGGTCGTTCGTGCATCAGATCTTTTCATCGACACGGTCATCTATCTTTTGGGCAGTACCATTAAACTTCCGGAGCCGTATGTTCCTACGATCAATCAGAAGCATGCAGGGGACACCGTACACATTCCGATCTACCTCGACCGGACGACGGATCTGTTCTCCTTCAGTGACTATGAGTTCAAGATGAGCTTTCATACCGATCTGATCGATGCGTTTGCATTCGATTCAGTCGGTACGTTAACGCGGAATATCAGTACGTATACGTTTTCTCCACGTTCGGACGGTGTCCAATGCCGGTTCTCGCTGGGCAGTCCGATCACGGAGGCACGCGATCTTGCACAGCCACTGCTTGTGATCTTGGCGCGAGTATATTTAACATCGGAGACGACGACGACGGTAACGGTCGATTCGTTTTCGGTTTCGTCGGGAGTATTTACAACGTCGCTGCTTGGGTGCAGCGAGCGGTCGTCTTCGTTTACGATCGAATATCTCTGCGGCGACTCGACGATCTCTGCGTTCATGCGAACGGGCACGGTCTCGCTTTCGAACATCCGGCCGAATCCGGGTACAACCTATGTCGATCTTGATATTAGTCTTCCGGACGAGGGAGCAGTGCGGCTTGAGATGGTCGATCTTAGTGGTGCCGTCGTGCGGCAGTTCGATGCGCTAGAGCTTTCTGCAGGGACGCATACGATGCGTATCCCAACCGATGAACTGGCGGCAGGCCTCTACTCCTTCAGGATGAGGACGCCGTTTGGCAATGCGGTACAATCGGTGATAATTGTCAGGTAAGCCGCGCACGAGAAACATCCGGGCGGTTTCTGGTTTACTTAGAGTAACTGTTATTGTTGATCGGTGTTATCTTTGCTGTATGCGGGTATTTCTCCTTCTCATCCTGCTTCTTCCGACCGGCCTTTTTGCCGATTGGACTCTCCTGCGGACGTTTAACGATCCTGTAAGCTGTGGATTTTTTGTCGATGCCGATCATGGGGTGATAGGAACGCATAATCACTACAATCGCGGTACGCCCCAGATCTGGCGAACCACCGATGGTGGCACAACTTGGACTCGTTCGACAACGCCAACCCTTAACGATGGCAGGCTCACGAGCATTTTCATGAAGGATGCGACCATCGGTTATGCAACGATGTGGATGTATGAGTCGCCATTTCATTTAATGTGGAAAACGACCGATGGGGGGCGAACGTGGTTTAATCATTCACAGGGTAATTCGAGTTCAACAACCTGCGTCTATGCTACTCCGCATTCGTTGGTCCTGACGTCCTGGCCGCAGATTAGAAACTTTGATCGAGGTGGGTTTTCGCTTGACGACGGACGTACGATCAACGAGACGTTTTTCAATGGCTTTACAGAGGAGTCAAACGGTATCGATTTTTCCGATGATCTTACCGGTGTTGTTACCCCGGGTCCGAATGCGGATTTCACCGATGAGAAAAGTCCCTGCTTTTTTACCACGGATGGAGGTCGCACCTGGGCTGAAGGCGGGATGATGAGCGAAAGCTGGGGCGTCTATGGCGCTCGCGGCACGACGACATTTCTCGCATTGCCAGAGGGCAATCAGCGGGATCCGCAGACATCGGTGGTGCGATCGACAAATGTGGGACGTACCTGGCAGACCGTTATCAGTTTTCCGAACTCATTTTCGTTTACGGGGCATATCGATGGAGTAGGCTCGACGATCTATGTGCAGACAGATGCCGATGGCACAAATTCAGGTCTTATGCGTTCGGTCGATCTTGGGACTACCTGGAAGAATGTTGGGGGTCCAACGAATATTCGCGATACACGATTTGTCGTTACGGGCTGTAAAGGTGAGATCGTTTATGCGTTTGATGTTAACGGCGGGGTATGGAAAACTGATGATGGCGGCGATGGAACGCTGGCGATCGAGCAAGTTGAACTCGGCGATCCGGAGCCGCTTCCCGATAATAGTCTGCCATTTATGTTTGGCGATACGGTCCGACTTCCGGTGTATCTTCATACCAACTCATTAAAGTTGAAGTCTTTCCGTACGCGCCTGGGAATGAATACTGATTTTCTTGAGCCCTTTGACGTGGTGACGCTGGGGACGCTTTCCGACGGAGCGAACGTGTTGGTTACTTCCGATCTCACTGGTGGGAGTATTGAAGTGACATTTCCCGCTGAGCGCACGATCGTCAGAGCAAATACGCAGCTGCCGCTCTGTTATATTCTTGCACGGGTGTACTTGACGCGCGATACGACTACCGATATCACACTCGACTCGTTCATGGTAACGGAGACCGGAGCCTCGCCGAGAAATATTCTTTCCTGCCTTGGCCCTGACGGCACGTCGTTGGCATTCACGGTGAACCTGAAGTGCGGGGCGCCGACACTGTATCGGTTTATTCGTGACGAACCGATCCTCGACTTTTCGTTTATTCGTCCCAACCCCAATCCCTCCGGTATTATTGAGATCGGGGTTACCTCACACTATGAAGGAGCCGTTAGCATCGAACTCGTCGATGCACTTGGACGTGTCATCAGGCGTATAGACAACCAGCTATTGACAAGTGGCGAGAATACGATCAGGGTTGCTGCGCCGGGTATTTCCGGAATCTGTTACGTCCGTATGCACTCACCGGCCGGAAGCATTCACTCCCGCCCGATCTTGTTTGTGCAGTAACTATTTTACGACCGGGACCGAGCGGACATAAACGTTCTGTCCATCCGTGATCCTAACGGTGTAGATACCTGATGGATACGAGGTCATCGTCATGCGGTGGATCGGCGACGTTGCCTGCTGCGTAAGGATGAGTTTGCCAAGCGCATCATAGACATCGACACGATATGTAGTTGCCGTGCTCTTGCAGACGATAGCACCACTCGAAGCATCGACAGAGACAGTTGCGTTCTCGAGAGCTTCGTGCACGCCAAGCGATGCGTCGTATTCGATCGCATGCGTAGAGAGCAAACCGTAATCGCGATCGAATTTTACTGAATCGATTGTGCTACCCACGAGGCCATTCCAACTGGTTGTACGAGCTGCGACATTGACTTCGAGCGTGTCGACACGATTCCCATGATAGGCAAAAAACCGTAACGGTAAGGAGAAATGGTCGCGGACTGTCTGCGTCTGGTTGATCCGTAAGAAGACGCGCTTATTCTCATTCTGTCCCCAGTAGATATCGAACTCCGGATGGAGGGCTCCGTAGATCCACTGATCGAAAAATTCAGTAAGGTCGAGACCGAGAAGATTGGAGATCGTGCTCTTAAACGTGCCGGTGTTTGCATTGGCGTAAGCAAATGCATCGAGATAGCCCTCAATAGCCGAGAAGAACACAGAATCGTTATTGACGAGACGGCGCAGGTGATGGATGACGCAAGCACCTTTGTTATATGTAATGGCGCCGTTGAATAACTCACCCGCCGGGGGATCGTAGATCGGGAAGTCGTTACGCACGTCATGCCACGGTGCGTCGAAGTAGCCATCGGCCTTCGATCGTATCGATGCAAAGTACCACTCGTATCCTCCCCACCCTTCGCTATAGATCGCTTCGGTGAAGGTTGCAAAGCCTTCGTTGAGCCAGAGGTCTTTGAACGTCTCGCAAGTGACCTTGTCGCCAAACCACTGGTGGCCGAGTTCATGTGCTATGCCACCTTCAGCCCAGCCGCGAAGCCAGGAGCGATTTACCGTCGTCATGCTCTGATGCTCCATGCCGCCGATCGTGATCGGCTGAACGGCAGTCTGGCCGTAGCGCTTAAACGGGTACGGTCCGAACCGCTTCTCGAACGTCCGCATCATTGCACCGGTGTTCTTAAACGAATGCTTGGCATTATACTTCGAACCGTCCGTGATGGAGTCCTGACCGTAATCTGCCTGCCAGACATAGTACGAAAGGGGAATGCTATCGGTCGGATCGTGCTGACGCTCGACGGTTTCATGCCAGGAGGCGAACGTACTTGCATTGACGACCATGAGGTAGGTAGTCAGTGGGCGGTCGCTTCTCCACTGCCAGCGATCGGTTGCATCGCCCGGCTCGAATTTTACAAGCTCTCCATTAGAAGTAACCGTAATGCCGCTCGGCACAAATACTTCGATTTGCGCAGCCGTTTTATCGTGCGGATGATCGTTGCAGGGCATCCACTGGCGTGCACTGAAGGGCTCGCTCATCGTATAGAAAATATCTTCTTCGACAAAGACAGAGTCTTCTGCGGGCCGCGGTCCGAGACCGACGAAATGTCCTTTGCGGTAAAAATGGGCTCCGTTATTATCTCCGGCACGCTGGTAATCGATGTGGATGGTCAGGTGTGTTCCGGCAGGTTGTTGGAGAGGCTCTAAGGGAATTCTCAGAACGCCATCGATCGGCTGTGGTGTCGGGACGATCTCTTTACCGTCAATGGTGATTTTTGTCATCGTCTGGCTTTGGGCATCGAATTCAATGACTTCCGTAGCATCGGTGGTATTGAGATGGATCTGCGCGTTTCCGCTAAAGATCGGCTGCTTGAGCTCAAAGGCCTGGCGCAGGTCAAGCGTTAACGAATAAAAGAAAATGTCGTACGGGCGCTTCGGGAAATCGGCTAATGCAGTTACCACTTGTTTTTGTTTGGCATGGCTGCAAAGATCGGAATGCCGTGCAGATACCGTCGTTGACACGAGGACCGCAATAAGGAGCAGGGGTAAAGATCGTAGGGTCATTAGAGCAAATAGAACAAAAAAGGGGGCGAATTGGTCACCCCCTTAGAGTACACAAATTTTGCGCAAAAGTTTTATCGAACGACCTGCATTCTGCGGGAAATCGAGCCTTTTGGCGTCGTCAGCTTGCAGAAATACGAGCCTGTCGCCAGACTGCCGGTATTGATCGTAAAACTGTGATCGCCGGCATCAAGTGAGCCGGAGAATACGGTTACGCGATTATTGCCAACCATATCGAAGAGCGCGATCTCGACAGCGACCTGCTCGCTCATCGAGATATCGAGTGTCGATTTATCGGAAGCCGGGTTGGGATACAGACTCCTGATCGCCATAACAGCGGCGATCTCATCCTGGACGTCTGCCGGTGTATCTTCTATCAGAAGAATGTTGCCTCCATCGAAGGTGATCTTATACCTGTCGAGCGAACGCGGTGTCGGGTTTGTCAGCTTTTTTCCATAGATATCGAAAGTCGAGCCGTGGCCTGATGTGCACGTCATCCTGTCGGAAGTCTTATTGTATAAGCCTACGCGGGTCTGCTCATGTGGGCAGACAGAAGACATGGCAGCAAACTCTGCTTCGTTGATACGATTAACGATAATACCTCTGGTGTTGCCAGGAATTGCAACGTAGGCAGATCCCTCGACTGATAACAGCGTCGCGTACTTTGATTCACTAAGATCTACAGTGATCGGGCTGAAGGCAAGCGGTACCGTTTCCTTCGCCATCGCATCGCAAGCACAGGTGAGAATGCCGGGCGTTACCGCCGAGACGACAGTTAATCCAAACGCCTTGCCAATAAATTCACGTCTATCCATTGTTCATACCTTCCGAATGTGGGGTTTTGATCGGTAAACACACATAGGCCATAGAAGTTACGGCCCCGAACTCTTAATGACACGCACAACGCCGGTTTTGTGACCGGAAATCTGCACGTAGTAAACGCCTGCCGCGAGGCCCTCCAGTACAACCGGAATGCTGTTCGGGCCGCTGGCAAGCCGAATGTTCTGGCTCGAAATGGTCCTTCCCAGCGCATCGCAGATCTTGAGTGTCGCATTTCCCGCCGTTGCATCCATATGCACGTAGGTTATCTCGTTGCATGGGTTCGGGATTGCCATCGTCTGATATTTCTGTGCTTCGCGATGAACAGTCAACTCCGTTTCTACCGGAATCGAAATATAAGAGGGAGTATGCGAGTGCAGAACTATAGAATTGTGCGCGACAAGTGTGTCGCCTGGCTCGTAGAGGGCTTGGCCATTATTGAGATTTAGATCGAATCGCGGAAAGTTTGATGATGAGACGACGATCCGCAGCCGATGGCCTTTGGCGAAGGTGATCGCAAGATTCCGTAATCGGATAGAGACGGAATCTCTCACTGTCGGTTCTACGAGCGTCGGAGCTTCTGTGCTTTTCCGGAATCGAAGGCGTTGCATTGCATCGGCTATGATCACCGATCTGCCGTTAGGGTAGACATCGCATAGCCGGATACCGAAATCCGAATCGAGACGGTCTGTGGTTATCGAGAATTCTGCAACGATGGGTCCGCGAACAATGATATCTTTCGTGAGCACGTCTGTAGTGAAGACGAGAACATCGCTACGCTCTTCGATTGACTTGCTAATATCCTGCGGTCCATGAAGCAGCGTATCGTTGAACGTGGAGGCACCGATCGAAGGCGACGGATTGCGTGGATCATAATCGAATGATATGCTTGGTCGTATACCCGGTGGCACTTCGCGCAATACGCCGTCGTCCCAGGGAAAGAGCAGCAAATCATTGGCAGTAGCTGAGACATCGCTCCACCGATCCACAGTATGCCACGTATGGCTTCCGAGGTCGAAGTACTGTACTCCCGGCCGCCCCTCCCAGGCAGTTTCCTGGCCGAGCAGATAGAAGCCGAAGAATTGGAATGCGAGGTCGGTAGGCACACCTGCTGCTTCCGGATACGAGAGAATACCTTGCTCAGCGGCGCCGACCTTGGTATGCAGCCATGGACCGATGACTAGCTTATGTTTATCCTTGACAGATGCTGCGGAGCGTTCGCGCAGACTTTCGTAGCCACGAATCACAGCGTCCGGAAAGTGGTCGTACCAGCCGGTAAGTATGAGCAGCGGAATGTTGATCTTATCCGGATAGTCGGTGAGGTTCTCGGCGATCTTCCAGTAGTTGTCGTAGGTCGGATGCTGAAGGATGAGATCGGTAGAAAGTAAACCAAGCGATTGGACCTGCTCGTAATGCTCACGTAGAAAAACGCCGCCCGGAAAATAATTTTCGTATTCGGTCTTGTAGTTAATGATAAACGGCATCGCACAGACAAGGTGCGGCGGTTGATGCTTTGCTGTTTGGAATTGGATCAGGCCCAGCGCGGAGCCGCCCCAGGTGCCGACCTTGCCGTCGGACCATGCTTGTGCTGCGATCCACTCGACAAGATCATAACCATCGAGCCCGCGATCATACCCTGGCTTCGCTGCATCTTTTGATGCGAAGAAGCCGCGCCAATCGGCGATGACGTAGTTATACTGGAGTGAATCGTACGGAAAGCCAATGCCACCACCCTGTGGGAGATAGACTGCGATCCGAAAGAAATTCTTATTGTACGGGGTCTGAACCAGGATGGTCGGCTTTTTTACCGTGGAATCGCGGATATAGAGGTCTGCAGCGATCGACTGGCCATCACGGACGGGAAGCATCACTTCGCGGTATTTCGTCTGCCCGAAGCCGATTCCGGCGAATAAACCGACAAAAAGGAGTGCGATACGCATGTGAGTTAGAGTCATGATCGCCCGAAGAGTTTAATCTGCAAAGATAGGGGATATTTAGCTATATTTTTGCCGTGCTTCACATTACCACAGGAAACCGATGCTCTACCGTTTAACACTAGGGTTGATATTGTGCGCGCAATGCACCTATGCGCAAGGTGTTGTTACCTTTCGCGACGATTTCAATGACAATAAACATGAGTGGGCGGTCGGCTCTGATGAACTTGCCGATGTATCTATTGAAGGTGGCTCCTATGTAATTACTCACAAGAATGAGAACAGTTATTATATAAGGAACAGCCACTTCATTGACCCATCTCGAGACTACACGGTCGAAGCGGTGATGACGCAAACAGCAGGTCCGACCGATGTGGGATTTGGGTTGGTTTGGAACGCACTTGGTGAAGATTATTCTACTTACCTTAAGATCTCCGGTTATAATGGGTATGGCGTTAGTCAATATGAAGGCGAGGAGTTTACCGCACTGGTCCCGTGGGGTGAAAGTGATGCGGTGAGGCCGATCGGCAATCCGAATAAACTGCAGGTGGTCAAGACCGTGGATAAGGTATCGTTTCGCGTTAATGGGACGGAAGTTTGCTCGCTGCCCTCAACCCAAATGTTCGGTACGAACATCGGCTTTTATGTTCAGGACACCGTTACGGTCAAGGTTGACTACATCGAAGTCCGACAAGCGAAAAAGCCGGAGATCAATATGGTGCCAGGCTTAGCAAAAGGGTTTGTCAAAGAGAATCTTGGCCCGAACGTGAATTCTGTTTACTCAGAACTGAGCCCCCTGATTTCGGCAGATGGGAATACCTTGTTTATGGGTCGTGATGCGCCGGACAATATTGGTGCGGACTCTAACTATCAGGACAGTTGGTACTCGCAACGATTGCCTGACGGAACCTGGGGAGTGCGACGGAATACCGGGCGTCCGATCAATACCGAATCAAATACTTGTGTTGTAGGTCTGTTGCCTGACAACAACACTGCTTTGTGTCTCAACGAGTATAACCAGGACGGTTCGATCAAAGGCGGCGGTTTTTCGCTTTCCCATAAAACCTCAACAGGCTGGACGCTTCCAACAACTATTTCGCTCGATCGCTATAAAAATAAAAGTGATTTTGTCGAGGTCGGACTCGGTCCGAGTAATAGCGTGCTCGTCATTGCAGCGGAGTGCGACACGACCTATGGAGGCAGGGATCTCTATGTCACCTTTAAACGCGATGACGGAACGTGGACGCAGCCGATGAATGTGGGGCCATCGGTGAATACCCCTGCAGAAGACATGTCGCCATTTCTTGCTGCAGATAATATGACATTGTATTTTTCTACCCGGGGAAGACCTGGGTATGGGAGTAATGACATCTTCCTTACTCGACGTCTCGACGACTCGTGGCGTAACTGGAGCGAGCCACAAAATCTTGGTCCCGAGATCAACTCCGGTGATTGGGACGCCTATTTTTCCGTTCCGGCATCGGGTGAATATGCTTATCTGTGTTCCTGGACAAATTCATTAGGGAAGAGCGATATCTTTCGTATTAAGTTGCCCGACGCGGTCAAGCCGATTCCCGTCTTTCTTGTTTCCGGTCGGACATTTAATGCAAAGACGAAAAAGCCGATTGAAGCAGTTATTCGCTACGAGATCCTTCCGGAAGGGACGGATGTCGGCTCTGCAGCTTCTGCTCCGGAAACCGGCGAGTACGCTATATCCCTTGCCCGTGGGAGACAGTATGGATTCCGAGCGGAAAAAGCCGGCTTCTTTCCGATCAGCGATAATCTTGATGCACGAAAGCTGGATAAGTATAGTGAAGTAAAAAAAGATCTGTACCTGGTGCCGGTCGAAGTCGGCGAAGTCATCCGTATTAATAATGTTTTCTTTGATTTTGCCAAAGCGAGCCTGCGAGAAGAATCCTATTCCGACTTGAACCGGGTCGTCGGTTTCCTGGAAGCGAATCCATCGGTCGAGATCGAGCTTGCCGGACATACAGATAATGTCGGAGGCGATGCGGCCAACAGTAAACTTTCCGAAGACCGTATAGCCTCGGTACGCTCGTATCTGGTGTCTAAGCATATCAGTGCAGACCGCCTTACTGCCAAAGGATTTGGCGAGACAAAACCGATAGCGACGAATGACACGGACGAAGGTCGTCAGATGAACCGCCGTGTCGAGTTCAAAATCGTTAAGAAGTAGGGAAAACTAAATAGGATTCTTTTAGTCCTATATTTGTTTACTGTTGCGACGATTAATGTTTAGGCTTTCAAAACGAGTAGAATATGGGCTTATGGCACTCCAGCACCTTGCGAGGCGCTCGGGAGTTGCTACGGCTCGGGAAATCGCCGATGCCAGCAATATCCCCTACGATCTGCTCGCCAAGGTGATGCAGTCGCTCAAGCGCGACGGGATCATCGACTCGTACCAGGGTGTTAAAGGCGGGTATGCGCTCATGCTAACGCCTGAGGCAATTCCGCTCAAGCGTGTTATCGAAGCGCTCGAGGAAGATGTCGCTCTCACCGATTGCAATGCTAACGGAGCCCAGGGCTGCGACAGATTTGATACCTGTACGATCCGCGAACCGCTCGGCGGATTGCAACAAAAGATGGCAGAAACATTCTCGGGTATGACGATCGCTCAATTATTATAATAAGAAAAGTTTAGGACGAAGTTACATGGTACAGTTACCAATATATTTAGATAATAACGCAACTACTCCCGTCGATCCCCGGGTGCTCGATGCTATGCTGCCCTATTTCAAGGAAAGTTTTGGCAACTCGGCAAGCCGCAACCATCCGTTTGGCTGGAAGGCTGAAGAAGCGGTGGATTGGGCACGCGAAACGATCGCCAAGTATATCGGCGCAGATCCGAAGGAAATCGTTTTCACCAGCGGTGCGACCGAATCCGATAACCTCGCGATCAAAGGTGTAGCAGAGATGTACGCCTCGAAAGGCGATCACATCATTACAGCGACGACCGAGCATAAAGCGGTTATCGATACCTGCAAAGCGCTCGAGCGCAAAGGATTCAAGGTAACGTACCTTCCCGTCAATAAAGAAGGCTTCATCAGCCTTGACGATCTGAAGAATGCGATCACGGAGAAGACGATCCTCGTCACGATCATGTACGCCAACAACGAGATCGGCGTGCTGCAGGATATCGAGAGCATCGGCAAGATCTGCCGCGAACGCGGCGTGCTCTTCCATACGGATTCGACGCAGGCGATCGGCAAAGTGGCGTTCGACGTCAATAAGATGAACGTCGATCTCGCATCGATCTCCGGACACAAGATGTACGGCCCGAAGGGAATCGGCGCACTGTATGTCCGCAAGAAGAATCCGCGTGTGAAGCTATCGGCGCAGATCGATGGCGGTGGCCACGAGCGCGGCATGCGTTCGGGTACGCTCAATGTACCTGGTATCGTCGGCCTTGCGAAGGCACTTGAAGTTTGTATGACGGACTTGAGCGAAGAGACGGCTCGCATCACCCGTCTGCGCGATAAGCTCTATAACGGAGTGACTGCCGTACTCGACGAAGTTTATGTCAACGGTCCGGACCCACTGACAGCTCCGGAATGGCGCCTGCCGAACAATTTGAATATCAGCTTTGCCTATGTCGAAGGCGAAGCAATGATGATGGGCATTAAAGACATTGCAGTCTCGAGCGGCTCGGCCTGCACGTCGGCCAGCCTCGAGCCGAGCTATGTGCTCAAGGCACTGGGCGTAGGCGAGGATATTGCCCACTCTTCGATCCGGTTCGGCATCGGAAGATTTACGACGGAAGAAGAAATTGATTATACTATTGAGCATGTTGTAACCGCCGTTAAACATTTGCGAGAGATGTCGCCGCTCTACGAAATGGCGAAAATGGGCATCGATCTCAAGAGTGTTGAATGGGCAGCTCACTGAGTGTAATTACGAATTAGGAATTACGAATTACGAATTGAAATATGGACGCTGACGTATTTATCGATTATCCATACGAGCTTTTTAGCTTCATGCGTGAGACGCATAAGCCGGTGTTCCACAACTCGAACGTATTTCTGCGCGACGTGCAGTATGCGATCCAGGATTACTACGAGGACCGTCACGGCGTAACGATCCGTAACGATGCTGCAGAGATCCTGGCAAAAGAGGTTGCGAAGGCCTACGAGCAAAAAGGGATCTTCCGCAAGGTAAATCCGCAGGGATATTTGCTGATCTACCCGGAGCTTTTGACAACGAAAGAAGGCGGCACAAAAGGCGGTATTTGGGGCGGTTCAGCAGCTCCGCTTCCGCCACCGGCAGCAGCAGCTGTAAAGGCAGTGGCTCCGACGCCGGCAGCTTCGACAGCGGCGAAAGTGCCACCACCGCCAATGGCAGCGAAACCTGCCGTATCATCCGAAGGTGGTGCTGCAGCAGCGCCAGCAGGGGCAAAAGCGCCTCCGCCGTGGCTCAAAAAGTAAGTTTTTAACGTATCAACGCTGGAAATAAAACGTATAACTACGTATAAAGAGGTAAAAATATGTATTCTGAAAAAGTACTCGACCATTACAGCCATCCGCGCAACGTCGGAACGCTGGACCCCAACGACCCTAACGTCGGCACGGGCCTTGTAGGCGCTCCTGAATGCGGCGACGTTATGCGTCTGCAGCTCAAGATCACCGATGACGGTGTGATCGAAGATGCGAAGTTCAAGACGTTCGGCTGCGGTTCGGCGATCGCTTCGAGCTCGTTTGCTACGGAGATGATCAAAGGCAAGACGATCGACGAAGCATTCCAGATCAAGAATACGGAGATCGTAAAAGAGCTGAATCTGCCGCCGGTGAAAATTCACTGCTCCGTACTCGCAGAAGATGCGATCAAGGCAGCAGTCAGTGATTTCCGCGCAAAGCAGGAAAAACTTAAAGAAGTACACAGCTGATAAGGAATGGAAACTATGGAAAATGAAGTAATGAACATGCCTTCGATCGACGAAACAACGGTCGAGAAGGCGTTCGCAAATATTAACGAAGAGATCCAGCTGACGGAAAAGGCGATGTCCGAGATCCGCAAGATCATGAGTCAGAACAACATCCCTGAGACGTACGGCCTTCGTGTCGGCGTTAAGGGCGGCGGTTGTTCGGGCCTGTCGTACTCGCTTGGCTTCGATAAAGAAGCACGCACCGGCGATAAGGTGGTCTCGAAGGATGGCGTACAGTTGTTCGTCGATCCGAAATCGTTATTCTATCTTTCGGGCACCGAGCTCGATTACACGGATGGTCTTAATGGCCGCGGATTTGTCTTTAACAATCCAAATGCGTCCAAGACCTGTGGTTGTGGCAGTTCGTTCGGCGTCTAATGACGGGGAATGAAGGACTTCTTTGCCACACTTGGAATTAAACGGACCTTTGCAGTAGAAAGCGCCGCTCTCGAGCGGCGCTTTCATCTACTGCAGCGCGACGCGCATCCCGATCGTTTCGCTGCACAGCATCCTGATCTCGGCGAATCCGCGCTCGAGCGCTCCAGCGATATTAACGAAGCATACCGGATCCTGCGCGATCCGATGCAGCGGACGAAGCACCTTCTCTCGCTCTATGGGTTTTCCGTCGAACAGGCGAAGAAAGTGCCGGCCGCACTCCTGGAAACGGTGATGAACGTCCAGGAAAAGATCGCAGAACTTGAATTTGCTGTTAACGGGAAGAGTGAGGTCGTTAAAGATGAGATGAGACCGCTTGCCGAAGAATTGCGGACAAAGCGGACGACCCTCGACCTCGACCTCAACCAACTGCGTGATGAATGGGATGTAAAAATCTGTCACGTTGTTGACCCCGATACGCTATCGGATGCAGAACGTTCGATCCTCGCACGGATCACGGCGTTCCTGGCTGAACGTGCGTACATCACAACGCTCCTTGCTTCGATCGAAGCAGCATTGAAAGGCGAATCACACATCCTCAAACATTAAGTGGCTACAATCGACCATATCCGCGCCTCCTTAGGCGAAGCACAAACAACCCTCGATGCATTCCTTGCCGATGGCAATGGCCTGGCGCAGATCGATGCGTTTGTAACGCTATTGACCGATGCATTTGCATCGGGCCACAAAGTATACTCTGCCGGTAACGGCGGCAGCCACTGCGATGCCATGCATTTTGCCGAGGAGTGGACCGGGCGCTACCGTAAGGACCGCAAGCCGATGCCGGCGATCGCCTTTGCCGATCCGTCGCACATGAGCTGCACCTCCAACGATTACGGCTTCGAGCATATCTTCGAGCGCATGGTCGATGCCTTTGGCGCGAGTGGCGATGTATTTCTCGGTATCACGACCTCGGGTAACAGCCCGAATATTTTGCTTGCGGCTGAGACTGCTCGTAAGAAGGGCATGAAAGTCGTCGGCTTACTTGGCCGCGATGGCGGAAAGATGAAAGAGCTTTGCGACGTTGCCATCGTTGTCCCCGGCGTGACAACCGATCGTATTCAGGAGTTGCACATCAAGGTCATTCATATAGTCATTGAATGCACAGAACGTAATCTTTTCCCCGACCTCTACGAATAAATGGCGCTACAGATCACTTTACCCGGACAGGAAGGCAGCGGACGCGTTGTCGGTATCGATCTGGGCACTACAAACTCCCTCGTAGCCTACGTCGAAAAAGGCGAAGCGAAAGTTATTCCCGGTCAGGACGGCGGCATTGTGCCATCGGTCGTTACGCTCGATGATTCGGGCAACATAGTCTCTGTCGGTGTACATGCGAAGAAGAATGCGCTCATCGATGCAGCGCATACGGTCTACTCGGTGAAGCGTCTCATGGGTAAATCCTACACGGACGTCCAGAAAGAGTCGGGCATGCTTTCGTATAAGCTTGCGCCTCGTGAAGAGGGGCTGGTGCGTGTGCGTATCGGTAACCGTGAGTACACACCGATCGAGCTTTCGAGTTTTATCCTCAAAGAGTTGAAAGACCGCGCCGAGTCGTATATCGGCGAGACGGTCACCAAAGCTGTTATCACCGTTCCTGCCTACTTTAACGATGCACAGCGTCAGGCGACAAAAGATGCGGGACGTTTAGCCGGCCTCGAAGTTTTGCGTATTATCAACGAGCCAACAGCCGCAGCACTGGCGTACGGACTTGATCGTAAGAAGAACGGCATCGTTGCCGTTTACGATTTTGGCGGCGGTACGTTCGATATCTCCATCCTCAAACTCTCCGATGGCATTTTCGAAGTTCGCTCTACCAATGGCGATACATACTTAGGTGGCGACGACATCGATCGCCGCTTAATGGAGTTGTTCCTTACGCAGATCAATCGTATCGAGCCGAAATTTGAGCCGACACCGGAAGATCTGCAGCGTATTCGCACGGATTCGGAGCGTGTGAAAGTCGAGCTTTCCACGAAGAATGAGGCGACGGTCGAGATGGTCTTTGCTGCGCAGAATGTAAGTTATAAGCGCAGGATCACCCGCCAGGAATTGGAGATGATGGCGAAGCCTATCCTCGAGCGGACGCGCAAGCCATGTCTCGATGCTATGGCTGATGCTGGTTTGCACCCGGATGATATCGACGATGTCGTCCTCGTTGGCGGTGCGACACGCATGCCTGCTGTGAAGGCGCTTGTCCAGGAGATATTTAAGCGCAAGCCAAACGATTCGCTCAATCCCGACGAGACGGTTGCTCTCGGCGCTGCAATCCAGGCAGATGTGCTTGCCGGCGGCACGAAAGATATTCTATTGCTCGACGTTACACCGCTCTCGCTCGGTATCGAGACTATCGGCGGCATGATGAGCACGATCATTCCGCGCAACACGACGATCCCGACAAAGGCGCGTGAGACATACACAACATTTGCAGATAATCAAACGGGCGTCGAAGTAAACGTCTATCAGGGTGAGCGGGATTTTGTCAAGGATAACCGCCATCTAGCTTCGTTTACGTTGAAAGGTATCCCGCCGATGGTTGCGGGGTTGGCGAAGATCAGCGTGACCTTCCTCATCGATGCAGACGGTATTCTGCATGTAACGGCGCTTGAAGAGCATACGGGACTCTCTGCAGAAGTAGAAGTGAAGCCGTCGTATGGCCTCACCGATGAAGAGATCGAGCGGATGCTTCGCGAGAGTATTCAGTATGCGAAGGAAGACATCGTCGGCCGCAGGCTCGTTGAGGCAAAAACCGAGGCGGAGCGTGTCACCAACGCGACCGAGCGTGTACTCGGGCAGATCCGCAGGCACGAGATCGATATTCCTGAGGATAGGCTCAAGACCTTAAATATCAACCAGCTCATCGACGACCTGTACGCGCTGAAGAAAGCGGTCGCAGGCGACGATCCGACCGAGATCAAGGCGAAGCTCGACTTGCTCGAGAAATCGACAGAGCCGTTGGCGCAGGAGATCATGAATGCTTCCGTCGCGCAGGCACTCGAAGGAAAAAAACTTGAAGAAGTGTAAAAAACCATGAATGCTTTTAACTATAAATTAAAACCCCGTCCCTATAGCGACGAAGAAGCGAAGGCAAAGCTCGCTTCTGTTGTCGATGCTGAGACTGCAGATTGGCACTACAATACCCATCATAAAGGGTACGTAGACAAGCTCAACGAGATCGAGAAAGCGCTCGAAACTGCCGATGCCTCGAAGGCGAACGGCAATTACTCGGCGATCGGCGAGTTAAAGCGCCGCTGGACCTGGAATCATGCGGGCACGGTGCTCCACGACCTCTACTGGGAGAATCTTGGCGGCGATGGAGACGATTCGCAGGCGCCGGATGTCCGTGCCGAGATTATCAAGACTTACGGCTCGATGGATGCCTGGAAAGCCGATATGAAGGCGACCTCGCTTGCTGCGAAGCTTTCGGGCTGGGGCGTGCTGATCCTCGATCAGCTTGGCTCGGGCGAAGTGCGCAATGTGCTTGTCGACGAGCATCACTACGGTGCGGTCTGGGGAGCAGTGCCACTCATTGCCTGCGATGTGTTCGAGCATGCGTACTACCATAAGGATGGGCCGAAGCGTGCGCTCTACATCGATAACTTTCTTAAAAATCTCCACTGGGGTCGCATCAACGACCGTTACAAGAAATACGCTGTCCGATAACTGTGCCGACGATAACCTACTTACCAATGAACATTACCTGCGAAGCGCTCGTAGGTGATAACATCCTCGATGTTGCGATGGCGAATAACATCGACCTGCAGCATAATTGCGGCGGCGTTTGCGCATGCTCGACCTGTCACGTCATCGTGACAAAAGGCATGACGAGTCTCTCCGACCAGCAAGACGACGAAGCCGACCAACTCGACGAAGCCGAAGGCTTGACGCTGGATTCGCGTCTGGGTTGTCAGGCAGTTCTGACGGAGGATGTTGATATCGTCGTCCAGATACCTCAGATGAATCCGGAGATCGCGCACCTCTTTCATGAGGGAGCCCATTAGTAATTACGAATTACGATTTACGAATTACGAATTGAAATTCGCTGGGGCTCTATTATATTTGCAGCTTCATTATAACTTGGAGGATTTATGAAGTCTGAAAATAATGTGGTTCTTAGCAAAAGCTACGCTTTTGCCTTGCGAACAGTAAAATTGTATAAGTTTTTAAGCCGTCAGCATAAAGAGTATTCGTTGTCGAAACAGATGCTTCGGTGCGGGACGGCAATAGGTGCTAATGTTGAAGAAGCCATTGGCGGACAGTCGACGAAAGACTTTCAGTCAAAGATGGCTATAGCGTATAAAGAAGCGCGCGAATCGCATTTTTGGATAAGATTATTGCGCGACTCAGACTATATCGAAGCGCAAGCTGCTAAATCAATGTTAGCTGATTGTGACGAGCTTCTTCGCATTATCGGCAGCATCAATAAAACCGTAAAGCAGAAGCTAAACAATTCGTAATTCGTAAATCGTAATTCGTAATTATTATCATGAATTGGCACGAAATTGAGGATATTGCCGAAGCCCTATACGACGCTCGCCCCGAAACTGATCCCCTGACTGTGCGTTTTACTGATTTGCGCGATTGGATCGCTGCGCTCCCTGAGTGGGACGACGACATTCATGAATCGAACGAGGCCAAGCTCGAGGCGGTCCAGATGGCCTGGTATGAAGTATGGAAGGATGAACAGAAGTGAGTACTGAGCGGATACCGTTATTTCCGCTTGCGATCGTGCTGCTCCCGCAGTCGCAAGTTCCCCTGCATATTTTTGAAGAACGCTACAAGCGGATGGTCGACGAATGCCTCGAAAATGGAACGTTCTTCGGCGTCAATTTTATTGAAGACAGCAAGCTCCATTCGATAGGCTGCACTGCCCGTGTAGCGGAAATTGTCAAGCGCTACCCTGACGGGCAACTCGATATCATTACCGAGGGGATCAGGCGCTACCAGATCGTCTCCGTCGATAACAGCGATCCTAACGACCTGCTTTATGCGCAGGTAAAGTGGATCACCGATCGTGACGAGCCAATGGACACGGAACTCGCCGGTGAGGCGATCACGCTTTTCCATGAGCTTTGCGAAGTTGCCTATAACGGGACGATCGACAGCCTCGATATTTCCGAATGGGTGCAGGACGACCGGCTGCCGTCGTTCGCGATCGCGCAGAAATCGGGCCTTGAAGCCGACCAGCGGCAGGCATTACTTGGCATTACGAGCGAAAACGAGCGTTTGAGCATCCTGCGCAACTTCCTGTCGCAGCTCCTGCCCAAGGTTAAGGAGCTGGAAAAGATCAACGATCTGATCCGTAATGACGGGTACATTCCGCATTGGAACCGTAAGAAGTAGGAACATCCGGCCACCAGATTTGTTATTAGCACGTCAAAATCACCAGAATTTATGAATAAAAAAGGAAAAGTCGTCGCAAGAAAGCACAAAAAAGCGAAGGTCCGCGCAAAGGCGAAGATCGTCGCAAGCCGTGAAGCCGGTAAGGCAGCACGCACAGCAAAGCGCGCTGTAAAGAAGCCCGCATAAGTGCTCATGCATTGAACTTGAAATGCGACGGTGTTTTCGATGCCGTCGCTTTTTTTGTTATGTTGCCGCTGGAAGCATTTAAAGCGTTGCTCGCCGAGCCGCGCACCCTGGTCATGGGTGTGCTTAATGTAACGCCCGATTCATTCTCCGATGGCGGCGATTTCCTTGATCTTACGGCAGCACGCGATCATGTGCGAAGCATGATCGCTGACGGAGCCGACATGATCGACATCGGTGGCCAATCCACCCGCCCTCCCGGAAAAACCTACGGCGAAGGCGCTGCAGAAGTCACTGAGGACGAAGAGCGCAGGCGAGTAATCCCTCTCGTACAAGCACTCATCCACGAATTTCCGAAGGCGATCTTTTCGATAGATACGGTTCGCTCAACCATTGCGCGGGAAGCGCTTGATGCCGGAGCGCATATCATCAACGATGTTAGCGCAGGCACGAGCGATGCGAATATGTTTGCAGTTGTATCGCAGATGCAGGCGCCGATCGTTCTTATGCACGGGCACGGTCCGGAGTTTACAAAAGAGAAGATCGAAGACTACGTTTATGACGAAGTCGTTAAAGATATCTCCGTGTGGTTGCGTAAGCGGATTGATATTGCTCGTAAAGCCGGAATACCATTGATCATGGCAGACTGCGGGTTTGGGTTTGCTAAGACGCCCGAAGATAACATCCGTATCCTCAAGGAGCATGAGCGATTTAGTCTTCTCGGTGTGCCGATGGTCCTTGGCGTTTCGCGGAAGTCTACGATCGGCAGACTGCTCAACAACGTCCCGCCTAAGGAGCGTATCAATGGGAGTGTCGGAGCGGCTGTGTATGGCGCGCTTCATGGAGCGAAGATCATTCGCACGCACGATGTGAAGCAGACTCGTGAGGCATTGAAAGTAGTTGACGCGATCAGGCACGCTTCCTAATGGAGAACATTCGCATAGCGGTTCTTGCATCGGGAAAAGGCTCTAACCTCAAGGCTATTCATACGGCTATCGTCGAAGGTTCGTTAACCGGTGCTTCGGTTGCCCTGGTGATCTCCAATAACTCCACGGCTGGAGCTCTCGAATATGCTAAGCGTCACGATATTCCATCACTTCATTTTTCCGCATTCAAGTTTGGTGGCGATGAGCAGCTTCTGGGACAGGCAATGCTTGAAGCACTGCGCGATGCGAAGATCGATCTGATCGTGCTAGCCGGTTATATGAAGAAGCTTCCAGACACAGTTGTCGAAGCATATCCGCGACGAATAATCAACGTTCACCCGGCCTTACTCCCGAAGCATGGCGGAGCAGGGATGTACGGGGCGAATGTCCACAACGCAGTCCTTGCAGCTGGTGATGCGATTACCGGAGCTACCGTGCATTATGTCGACAAGGAGTATGATACTGGCGATGTCATTTTACAGGAGTCATGCGATGTTACTCCGGACGACACAGCCGAAACCCTTGCAAAAAAAGTACGCGCGATCGAGCATCGGATCTATCCACTGGCGATCGCGGTAGTTATCAACGATCTC
>JANWLI010000087.1 GCA_025450975.1 Candidatus Kapaibacterium sp.
ATCATGAAGGACATGCTGTACTTTAATAACGGTACCGTAGGCCCGTCGCCGAAGTCGGTGACCGATGTTGTCACGAAGCAGATCCACCACGTCGATAAGACTGCCGACTATGGTTACGATCATGAGGCGTTACGCAAATCAATTGGAAGAGTACTCGGCGCAAGTAAAGATGACATTGCCCTTACGCACAATGTAAGCGAAGGCATCTCGATCATTGCCTCGGGCCTGCGCATGAAGATCGGCGACGAAGTGATCCTCACCGATCAGGAACATGGCGGCGGCGCAATGCCATGGCTTGCGCGTGCTAAGCGTCACGGCATCGTCGTAAAATTTGTGCAGCTTGATCCCGATCCGGGAGTGATCGTAAAACGCATTCACGAAGCGATCACCTCACGTACACGTGCCATAGCTATTCCGCATGTTCCATGCACGACGGGGCAAGTGCTCCCAGTCGAAGAGATCGGCATTCTCGCGCGCGATCACGGGATCTTTTACTTTGTCGATGGCGCGCACCCGCCGGGCATGATGCAGGTCGATGTGAAGAAGATCGGCTGCGATGCCTACGCCAGCTGCGGCCACAAGTGGCTGCTCGGACCGAAAGGTACCGGCTTCCTCTATATCTCTAAAGATGCTCGCGAGCAGGTCATGCCAAGCTGGAGCGGCGCTGAAGCAGATAAGAAGTGGGAATATAACGGCAATATGGAATTGCTCGACTCGGCATCGCGCTACGACTTCGGCACGCAGAATTCCGCGCTCTATATGGGTCTGCACGCGGCGATCGAATGGCAGGAGCAGATCGGCTTCGCAAATATCGAAGAACGTGTTCGCGACCTTACAGGACATTTGCGAATGGGACTTATGCCGCACGTAAAAAGCGGCAAGATGTCAATGCTGACGCCGTCGTATGCCTGGGGCGGAGTAACGACGATCAAGCTTGCCGATCCGAGCAAGTACCAGGAGTTTGCCTCTCAATTGTGGACCAAGCATAAGATCCGTACCCGCGTCGTGCCCGAATCGAATCTTATGGCGAATCGCTTTAGTGTGCACGTCTATACACTAAAGAAAGATATCGAGACATTTTTACATGGTGTTAACGATGTATTGCGAATTGTATAAACTATGAAGAAGATAGTACTACTGCTTGCAGTTTTTCTCATCGGCTGCTCTGACCCTGTTCGTATCGTCAAGTTCAATACGTTGCCGGAGATCCCTTTCAAGGGTGATACCGTATGGGTGTATTGGCTTGTCGAAAATGCAACCAGCGTTACCCTCGATGGCGTCGATGTAAATACGGACTCCGGTGCAGTTAAAGTCTTGCTCGACCGTACACGTACGTTCGAACTCAAAGCAAAAGGTCCACGATCGGAAGCCAGCAATAAGCTCAACATCGTTGCCGAATAACGTGAAGCACCTCCCCGACCCCAAGAAGTACCACGACCCGATTCGCTATTTCCGCGATTCGCATGGCGTTATCACGGAGCTGCTAGTGGTACTCGAGCGGCTGCTCACAGAGGCCGCGGCCATCGGTCTCGAAAAAACATTTGCGCAGAGCAAAGAGGCATGGGATGAGACCCTTCAGTTTTTTCGCAGATCGGCACCACGACATGAACGCGAAGAAGAGGAAACACTCTTCCCGGTCCTTGGCGAGAAGCTACCTTCGATAGGATTCCGGTCCGCTACCGATCCTTCAAAATTCCTGGCCTCAGAGCATTTCGAAATGCGGCGGCTGACCCGCGACCTCACCGATATATGGAAGCAGTTCAAAACCAGTAACGTGGCAACAGTAGAGCAATCTGCCGATTTCCACCGCGCAGGGTCCGAATTGCTCGCAGTTTACAAGCAGCATGTCGCCAAAGAGAACGAGATCATCTATAAACTGGCAAATGAAGAGCTGCTGACCCCTGACGAGCGCCAGGAAGTGATGGAGGGAATTGTAGCCTTGAATAGTCCTCAGAGTTCTACAGCTATCTTTGACTATAACCCGTCCGATTACAGCGACGCCTCAAAAACGCCCCTTGATACCGGACTTGTCGACGCAGTTAGCGATGACGAGCCAGACGCCGATTAACCCCTAGTTTCTTGGTTTCTAATAGGTTGCCTTAAATCCCGATCTTCAGCCTCCATTATTTTTTGTTAACACTGAATGGGTTGGCACGGATTTTCCTCTATATACCCTTGTCAGCCGCTAGCTGATTACTTAACTAGACAAAATCAGCTACCCCAGAGGACAACATGAAGACAAATTTTGAAAAAATGAGTTTTATAATTGCAGTTATGGCATTTTTGCTGTTATTGCAATCGGGCGAAGCAAAGGCTCAGTTCTCGAAGGCCGTTGTAGTCTATAAAGGCAAAGTTCGCAACGTTGAAACGCTTGATCCACAGTCGGTCAACGTCAGTGTCCGCGAAGTAGGCAACAAGGCGATCGAGATCACCGCTTCGAGGTCAAATTCCGAGACCGGAAACTACCTCGTTGTCTTAAAGCCGCAGACCAAGTACTGGCTGCATGTCGAAGGTGACGGAGTCGAGACAAAAGACATCCTCATCGAAACGCCCGCGGCCCAAGGTAAGACCGTTAACGTCGAACAAGACATTACCGTAAGTGTTCTCTCACCGATTCACACAGCAAAGAAGTAATACGAAAGAAGGGTTAAGTGAATGAAAGATCCGCCTCACAACAGTGAGGCGGATTTATTTTAAACCGTCAGTTCGCCACGCAACGTCGTAACTGCCTTCCCACCCAGAAACACCCGATCACCCTTAAGCTCAACCAGGACTTCACCACCTCGTGCCGAAGCCTGAAATGCACGCATCGATTTCTTCCCGAGTAACGGGCTCCAATAGGGAGCGAGAATACAATGCGCCGACCCGGTGACCGGATCCTCATTGATGCCAGCAGCAGGAGCGAAGAACCTGGATACAAAATCATACTCGCCGGATTCCGAATGCGACGTCACCACAACGCCTCGCGTCTTGATCTTGCCAAGCGTATTGTAATCCGGATTCAGTTCTCGTACGACAGACTCCGAAGAGACATGCACTAGATAGTCAAAGCTTTTTCCTATGTAGATAGGCTTCTCGCGAATGCCGAGTGCTGCGAGCATACCCTCGGGCTCATCGCAGGCAACCAGATCGGCTTTCGGGAAATCGAGCGTGATAGCATCGGGACTTCCGGATGCAGTGAGAAGGCCTGACCGCGTTTGGAAATGTACAGTTTCTCCGGGCGGTAGGTGTCCCTCTGTCCAAAGCACATGTGCCGCAGCAAGCGTGGCATGTCCGCAAAGATCTACTTCTATTGCCGGCGTGAACCACCGCAGCCGATAGTGCTCGCCCTCTCTGTGAAGAAAAGCAGTTTCTGCGAGGTTCATTTCACTGGCAACTTGCTGCATCCACGTTTCGTCAGCAGCTTCGTTGAGCACACACACGCCTGCCTGGTTGCCGGTAAACGGTCCGAGGGCAAATGCATCGACTATGGAAATAGACTGACTCATATATACAAATCTACCAAACAGATTATGTACATTTGCAGTATGACGAACATTTGCTTGTATCTGGTAACGCTGTTATTCCAATTAGATCGCGAACTTCCGCCGGAGTTAGCTCCGTTCATTCCGGATGGATATGTCGCTCTCGGCCATTCCTATGGCGACATCAACAAGGATAAGATGACCAACGATGTTCTCTTGATCCTCAAGAAAATGGATGAGGAGAAAACCTCCGATGTCAACGAGAATGTCGAAGCCCGTCCGCTCCTCATTATTACGCGACAAAAGGATGGCTCGCTCAAAGAAGCAATGCGTAACGACAGCGTCGTTCTTTGCTACAATTGCGGTGGAGCCTTTGGCGATCCGTTTGCCGGCATTACGATCAAGAACGGCTACTTCTCGATCGAGCACTACGGCGGCTCGAGCTGGAAGTGGGAGCGCATTGTGACCTTCAAGTACGATAAGAAAGGGAACACGTGGCTTCTGCATAGGGACGGGACAGTTCGTTATCAACCGGATAATTCAAAAGGCGGAGAAGAGATCAGAACGTCGAAGAACTTCGGCCGACTCGAGTTCACAAAGTTCAGCGTGTATACCGAATAGAATGTACAATGATCAATGTACAATAAGAATTGTCAACGACTAACCTTATTGCACATTGTACATTCCACATTGAACATTGATCAGCTCCGTAGCTCCTGTGATCGAATCGCCGACAGAAATACCGTTACGGAAATTGCCGGCAAAGTAGAGGCCGGGATTGTTTGTTTCAATGTCACTCATCAGCTGCTTATACTTTCCGTAACCCATCATGTATTGCGGGATCGCCTTCTCGTAGGTCGTGCGATGAATAAAACTCGGCTCTCCTTTAATGTTCAATAGTTTCCGTAAGTCGGCCTTGGCGAGATCGAGCAGCTCGCTATCGCTGAGCAGTGCATGCTTCGGCTGCCGCATGCCGCCGATATACGTCGTCATCGTTACATTGCCATTCGGGGCGCGGTTCGGGAAAAGTGATGAAGAAAATACCGTACCAAGAATATTGAATCCCTCGACTTCAGGGATCAGCATCCCAAAGCCGTCAAGCGCATGTCCGACATCGACTTTGTTAAATCCTAATACAAGGCTCGTGACCGGAGGGTATACAATTTCACGAAGCAGTGAGAGGTCAACGTTTGGAATATCGAGAGCCGCAAGTTTATGCGCCGGCGCTGTAAGAATGAGTGTGTCGAACTCATGTGTGGCACCAGTTGAGTCCGTCACTTTCCAGATTGAATCCCGGACTATTCGCTCCACGGAAGTACTGAGTTTGATTGAGTCTGCAAGTGCTGCAGCTAATGCATCGATTAACACTTGCAATCCGTCGTCGAACGAGAACATACGTGCTCGCTGCTTGGAAACCTCTCCGGTTTTTCGTCGTGCCTTTGCAGACTTAATCTGACCTTTGATGAGCGAACCGTATTTCTGCTCCAGAGCAAAGAGCTTTGGGAATGCTTGCTCCGTCGATAACTGCTCCGGGTCACCGGCATAGATCCCTGCTACGAATGGGTTGATGGCATAATCAAGAAATTCCTGCCCGAGGCGTCGGCGCACAAAATCGGCAAGACTCTCATCCTGCGTTGCTTTAGGCACGAACGGCTCCCGTAGCAGCCGAAGCTTCGCGCTAATAGAAAAAAGCGATGAGGTTGCAAACGCTGCCGGAGAGGAAGGAAGGGGTATCAGCGCCCCGTTGCGCACGATGTATCGGTTCTTCGCAGTAGGATCGGCATACACCTTTCGCGATTCAAGTCCGAGATCATGAATGAGCGTCGTTATATGAGGAGAGGTTTCGAGGATCGTATTCGGTCCGAACTCTGCGAGGTAGCCATCTTTGCGTAACGTATGGATCGGCCCGCCGCAACGGCCGGCAGCTTCGAAGATCGTGACCTCGGCGCCTGCTTGTTTGAGCCGGTACCCGGCAACCAGTCCCGTTATTCCACCGCCAACGATCCCGACCCGCATATATCTATTCTCTTATGCAATGCCCTAAAAAACAGCGTAAAACACTGACATATTGCAGCTTTCAGCCAAATTTGTTTGGAATAATGGAGGAAAAAGAATGTTGTAGGGGTTGGTAACACAGAGGATCTATGCCCACGATTAAAGAACGGCTCGTCGTATCCGAATTTCGGTCTCCCATTCACGAAGCATTGCTCGGCCTTCTTGTCGCCTCGAGCCACATGCGATCGAGTATCGATAATTTAATGGGTGAATTTAGTATTTCGACGGAGCAATATAACATTCTCCGCATTCTCCGAGGCGTCTACCCAAACGCGCATACGTGCGGTGAAGTAAGCAAGCGCATGATCGACCGTTCGCCCGACATCACACGACGTATCGACTCCATGGAAGCTGCGGGCCTGGTGTCGCGCAATAAGTCCGACGAAGATAAGCGCATCGTCATGGTCACGATCACGGAAAAAGGGCGCGACCTCTTGAACAAGATCGATCCACGCGTTGAAGAACTTGAAAGCGCCATCGGCAAACGGTTTTCTGCCGAAGAGTGCGAACACTTTTCCCATCTGTGTTCGCGGTTTCTGACCGAAGACTAGCCCTTCGGTACTTCCAGCGGTCGCTCGCGGTGCAACAGCAGCCAGTCGCCATTTTCTGCAAGCGCTTCGAGGCCTAACTCGAAGACGAAGTTTCGTGCAGTATGCAAGTCGCCCGAGGCAAGCAGCGATTGCATATGCCGATCGGCACGCGAGAACACACCCGCAGCATAATCGTATTGCTTGATGTGACCGGCCAGCGCATTCTTTTCGAGATAGTTGCCCAGCAGCGCTGCAACGATAGGCGAGATACCGATAGCAACAACCATCAAGTGGCTCGGAGGGAGGAACATTTGGACGATCGCAAATCCGATCGCCAGGTAGAAAAAGACGTTGATCACCCGCTCAAACTTCTGATGCTTATGATGATCGCGGTGCCGCGCTTTATCAAAGTACGCAGCCTGATCGTGAACCCAGTGCTTCAGGACATTCTCGATCCTCTCCCGCTTAGCTCCTTCATGACTCCGATTCGCAGAGAGCAGATCACGCGAAGAGCGGAGCATCACGGTTCGTAGGCCTCCGCGAATCCAATCAAGCTCACTTCGCTGCTTGCGGATGTAATGATCACTTACTGAGCGGATGAGCCCCAGATGCTGCCACCAGAACTGCACGCGGATCCCCTCCGCCAGTGCGCGGAAATCCAGGTAGCGCGTTTGAAAGCGCCCTTTGCGCGCACGGCTATACCAAAGAAAAGCCAGGACGATCGTGACAAGATAGCCGCCGAGCCACGTCTTATTATCGTAGTACAGGTGTGCGTAGAGATCGAAGATCACTGCCGCCAGAAGGATCAACGTATAGACACCTCGAAAACCGGAGTTCGTTGCTTTCTGGTAGTGATTGGCAATGGCATCGACGGTCGCAAACGTTTCGATCGTCTGCTGCTCGTCCTTATCGAGCTTGACGCGAAGCTCGTCGGGTACAAAATACTTTTTACTTTGTTCGATCTCCTTCTCGAGGTGCGGCGTACGCTCGATCACTTCACGATTGTAATCGTCTAGCTCGGAGAACGTACGGCTGATAATACGCTCGGCCTGTTCGTCCGAATCGAATCCTATCGGATAAAGTTTGCGGACCGTTCCTCCGAGTGCTCCGAGATCGGGATTTGATTTTCGTGGCGTCCAGATCTGATAGACAATACCGGTATCGACCGAATCCAGCGGATGATGCGCAAGTCCTTCGATATCCGGCACACCCTGAAGCCGGAATCGTAAAACATTCGATGTGCCGCCGGTCTTCTGCAGATCGACGCCATCCCAGAACGCAACGACGATCTGGCTATAGCGGGAGATCACTGCGCCGACCTGCGCATACTGCATCCGACGCTCGGGGCCGTGGTCGCGAATGCCTTCGCGAGTCGCGCCGTGAACAAGTGGCGTCGTAAAGCACATCGCTGCGCCGTCGACGAGTTCGCGGAATTCGCGTAACGATGCTTCGGTCTCAAAGTCCACTTCGTAAAGTTCTTTCTCCAAAGGCAGCGCAACGTAGTAAGGAAGATCGATCGCGCGTGCTACCCTGGCGGCGATACGGTCTGCGCCTTCGGCCAGAGCAGTTAAGACGATCAATGGCGTCGACGGGTACTGACGCTGAAGGTCGATAAGAATGTCTTTATAATCTGCCTCGAGGCGCGGAATATCTTCATCGCGAAGATCCCTATGCCCGGTGCAACCGACGATGATGGGGAGTCTCGTATCGGCCATTTATTTAGTGGTAGTGAGAAATCGCTCGACTTCATCGACGTTCTTCGGACTGCCGACGACGAGCGGTGTGCGTTGATGCAATTCCGTTGGTACAATGTCAAGCAGACGGTTGCCGCGGCCATCAGTTGCTTTGCCGCCGGCTTGTTCGATGATAAACGACATTGGATTGGCTTCGTAGAGAAGACGAAGTTTTCCTCGTTTGCTCTTAATATCAGCCGGGTAGAGAAACACACCTCCATAGAGGAGTGTGCGATGCACATCGGCAACCATCGAGCCAATATAGCGCAGTGAGTACGCCTTCTTATCGGCTTCCGGCTGCTCCTGCTTTACCCAATCGATGTACTGCTGCATTGCCGGCGACCACTTCGAGTAATTTCCTTCGTTGACCGAGTAGATCCCCTTGTGGTCCGGTATATGGATATCGTTATGCGAGAGCAAAAATTCTCCGACCGATGGATCGTACGTGAACCCGTACACGCCATGCCCGGCAGTATAGACGAGCATCGTTGACGATCCGTAGATCGCATAGCCGGCAGCAACTTGTTTATACCCAGGCTGTAGGATATCTTCGAGCGTGCCGTCGGTTTCGGCAGGCGTTACGCGCCGCAGTACCGAGAAGATCGTGCCGATCGAAACATTTGCATCGATATTCGAAGAACCATCGAGCGGATCGAAACAGAGCACGTATTTTCCTTTTGGATACTCTTCCGGGATCGGAATAAACTCATCGTTCTCTTCGCTGGCCATAACGGCTAAGTGCCCACCGTGATCCATCGCCCGGAAGATCACGCCATTGGCGAACTCATCGAGTTTCTGGACGATCTCGCCCTGAATATTGCGCAAATCCGTAGATCCCAGGATATCGACAAGGCCTGCGCGTGATACTTCGCGGTAGATGATCTTGATCGCAAGTGTGAGGTCGCGCAGCAATCCGGAAAAATCTCCCGTGGCTCCGCCAGTCGCGCGCTCCTGCTCGATGATGTGACGTTCGATCGTGATAACTTTACTCACTACTTCAACGTGATCATTGGGTAAGGTCACAAAATACACCCGCAGAGGTCATCCACGGGCGCAGTGTATATCGCATTGCACCGGCACGCACGGCAGGGTCATTCTTGACGAGCTCGGACGCCGGAGCAACGAGATCATTCTGCGCAAAGATAACGACGATCTTATGGTCTTTTTGCATTCTCGCTGCAAAGACGACCTTCTTTTGTTCTAGCAGCTGCTGGTAATATGCCGCTTGCGTTGATCGATGTTCGTCCGAGCATGTTTTCGCCTCTGTAAGCACCACGAGCGGATGCTTAACAAGATAGAAGAACTCCGGTGGTTCACAAATGCTGCCGGCGATCGTTTCAATCTCGGATAGACGAATGACGAACCGGTTAGCTTGTACTAATGGGTTGGTTTGTACAAAGGCCATAGCTTCATCGGCTGAGGAAGCGTTGATCACAAATATCTCTCCGCCGATAGTATCGACGTACGGGCCGGTCACAACAAGTTTCTTCTCTTGGTATAATTGATCCATCGACACAAGGTGCAATGCCTGAAACTCCCTGATCGAATCCAGATTCAGCGGCGGCCGACCGGGTTTTGGGTCAAGGAACACAAAAAAATGAGCCGTCGAATCGGCAGCTCTTACACTTCCGATCGCAAGCAAAAAACTAACAATGATCGTAAATCTAGATCCCATTAATCACTTCCATCCCATAAAATCATGGTTCAGACAGTACCGGTATGCCCAAAACCACCGGCGCCACGAGCGGTTTCCGTCAGTTCCCGGGCATCGATAACGTCGACCTTCTCATATCTGGAAATGATAAGTTGGGCTATGCGTTCCCCCCGCTCGAACGTGACCGACTTCATGCCGTGGTTGATCAGCAGGACCTTGACCTCACCGCGGTAATCGGCATCGATCGTTCCGGGGCTGTTGAGGCAGGTTACGCCATGTTTGGCCGCCAGGCCGCTCCG
>JANWLI010000088.1 GCA_025450975.1 Candidatus Kapaibacterium sp.
GAAGCCGAAGCTGCCGGCATCAAGCTTATTGTCTGTATCACCGAAGGTATTCCCGTACGCGATATGATCGGCGTCAAGGAAGTCCTGAAGCACTCCGATGCACGTTTGATCGGTCCGAACTGCCCCGGCGTCATCACGCCCGGTGTTGCAAAGATCGGCATCATGCCCGGCTTTATTCATACGCCCGGCCGTATCGGCATTGTCAGCCGCTCCGGAACACTGACCTATGAAGCAGTGAAGCAGATCGGCGATGCAGGACTCGGACAGTCGACGGCCATCGGCATCGGCGGTGATCCGATCATCGGCACACAGTTCATCGATGCGATCAAGCTGTTCCAGGATGACAAGGGAACAGATGCAGTCGTCATGATCGGCGAGATCGGCGGCTCCGCTGAAGAAGAAGCTGCACTCTACATCAAGAAGAATTTTAAGAAACCCGTCGTCGGCTTTATCGCCGGACGCACAGCGCCTCCGGGACGCCGCATGGGCCATGCAGGCGCCATCATCTCCGGCGGCAAGGGAACAGCGGCTGAGAAGATGGATACAATGCGTAAGTGCGGCATCGCAGTCGTCGAAAGCCCGGCGCTGATCGGTGAGACCGTTCTGAAGCTTCTTGGAAAGAAGAAGGCATCGTCGAGAACCGTTACGAAGACGTCGAAGAATTTAGCGCCGAGCAAGGCAAAGATCACTCCGCGACTCGCATCCACAAAAAAAGTAGCTAAGAAAAAGTAGTGTCCGAGTCGAAGCAGGTAACAGTCGAAGAATTCTTAGCGCGACGCAAGGCAAACCCGAAAGCCGTCGTGATCGATGTCCGCGACGACGAGAAGTGGAACGCCGGCCACATACCCGGCGCGAAGCATTTGCATAAAAGCAAGATCGCCGAAGAGATCGCAAAGCTCGTTCCAGATAAGAAGACGGAGATCATCTGTCATTGCGGCGGAGGCACATCGGGTCCGAAAGCCGCTGCCGAACTGAATGACTTGGGCTACAAGAATGCAGTAGCGCTTAAAGGCGGATTCAGATCGTATAGCGCAAGCGGCGAGAAAATTGAAAAATAAAACTCATAACTAAAAACTTAAAACTCATAACTACAAAAAAATGGCAATCGAAAGAACACTTTGTATCATTAAGCCCGATGGCGTCAAGTCGGGCAATATCGGTAACATTATCGCGCATATCCAAAAAGAAGGGTTCAAGATCCTTGCGATGAAAATGGCAAGACTTTCCTCGCAGAGCGGCGGGAAGTTCTACGAAGTCCACAAGGAGCGTCCTTTCTATGGCGAGTTGGTAAGCTTCATGTCGTCGGGCGCTTGCGTGCCGATCGCACTTGAGAAGGAGAATGGTATAGCCGAGTGGCGCCGCGTCATCGGCTCGACCGATCCGGCCGAAGCTGCCGACGGCACGATTCGCAAACTTTACGCAAAGAGCAAAGGCGAGAACGCCGTGCACGGCTCCGACTCCGTCGAGAATGGCCAGCGTGAGATCGCCTTCTTCTTCACCGAAGGTGAATTGGCTGACCTGGCGTAATTTCTCAGGCAAATACGATGAGCAGAAAAGAAAAACTGCTTCAGCGTCTGAAGAATAATCCTTACGATGCTACGTTTGCCGACATACAAAAGATGCTTGAAGATGAGGGCTTCCAACTTGACAGAGTCAGTGGAAGCCATCATGTTTTTAAAAGGGATCAGGTGATCTTTGTAGTCCCAGTGCACAAAAAGAGGGTGAAATCTGTTTACGTAAAGAGAGCAGTTGCGATCGTCGAAGATCTGCATAAGTGAGGATAATATGAATTTTCCATACCCGATCGTTTTATACCCCGCGCCGGAAGGCGGCTATGTCGCTGAAGTCCTTCAGCTTAAGGGGTGTATTGCCCAGGGCGAAACCGAGGTAGAATGTCTCGAAGAACTCAGCAGGGTTACAGATATTTGGATTGAGACCGCAAAGGCCAATAATATTCCGCTCCCCCAACCTGATAACTTCCTCGACCGCCTCCGGAATGCCGTCAATGCCTGATTTTTTCCGATTTTTTGTGACAATTTCGGTTCTTAGCTGTCTGTTATAAGCAATGCTCAAACGGCTTAAGCAGCTTTCGAGCGACGTTGTTACCGAGAACGACTACTGGCAGTACCGTAAGGATCGTTACACGTATCCGAACGGCGACGAGGGTGAGTACTTTTATGTCCGTACCCCAGGCGCAGTTATGGTCATTCCGGTAACGGCTGAGGGGAAGCTGGTGCTCGTTCGTCAGTTCAGGTATCTCAATCAGCGTGAAGGGCTGGAGTTCGTCGGCGGTGGTGTCCGCGGCGGGCTGACGCCCGAACAGGCTGCGGCTTCCGAGCTTAAGGAAGAGGCCGGGATCGTCGCGGAAACGCTTGAATTTATCGGTGAATTTAACCCGATGAATGGCGTGACCGACGAGATATGTAAGGTCTTTGTAGCCAAAGGCTTAGTGCGTGTCGATGCTTCGCCCGATGCTTCGGAGGAGTTCGAGCTGGTGGAACCGGGGCCCGATGAGTTTTGTGATTTAATACGTCATGGTGAGATCTGGGATGGTATGACCCTTGCCGCGTTCTCCCTCTTTCAATATCGTTAGGTTAAAGTAGGATTAATATGTCGATCATTCGTTACGTTGCTATTGGTTTTCTATTTGCGTCCGTAAGTTTTGCCAAGGATACGAAGCTTAGCTTCAAGGAAGGCGCTGTCTTCCATGTCAAGGCCCTCGAGCAGCTGAAGCTGACCATGCAGTCCTCGCAGGTCGATTCGGCCCTTGTCGAGCCTGCGATCCGCGTCACCGAGTATCACTTCACCGAGACGATCGAGAAAGTCCATGCAGACGGATCGGCCAACATTGCCGCAACGCTCGATTCGTTCAAGACGACGATCTACATCAACAAGGTCGACGATCGCAACGAGTTCTTCCGCTTTAATTCGAACAACGATTACGATATTCAGAATCGCCTTAAGCATATCAGCGCCTTGCCGCGTGCGCAGTTTCTGGGGCAGACACTCCGCTACACGATGGGCACCGACGGCCTGATCCGCTCATTTGCAAACCTCAAGGATTTCCAGCAGGCAACGATCGGCCGCGCATTCGAATACGACCTGATGCAGGCCGTGCTATCGTTCAGCGACTCTCTGCGCGTCGGCCAGCTGCTCGAGCAGGGAGCAGGGGCGATCGCAGCCGCCAATGCAACGACGAAGGCGTTGCAGATCCCATACACCTTCACCGAGATCAAACTCGACCGCGAACTTTCAGCAACTGCGAAGGCCGATGGTTCGATAGCATTCGAGGGCAAGTTCATCAATGCACCGAAGAAGATCGAGTACCTCGAAGGCATTGCAGCGCCGATGGGAATCGAGAATTTCACCGGAAAGACCAAAGGCACGGTTCTTCTAACCGGAGGTATCGTAACACAGCAGACCATCACCGAATCGGGCAGTATGGTACTGCAGATCGATATTGAGTCGATCAAGAATACCGTTGACCGCGAGTTTACGATCACCCGCGAGCCTATCAAGGTTATGCGCGGCGGTACGGTCCGTATCGAGCAAAAAGAAAGCCGAAAAGCCGAGTGGAAAGAGCCGAAGCCGGACCCCGACATGATCATGATCGATCCGCTGACCGGAAAGATGGTTTATCCCGAGGCTACGCCAAGCGACTCGACAAAAGCAGAGTAGCATTGCCGTTCTATAGGTCTGGAAATCACAATTTTACATACAATTCTGTGGCCGGAATGTATATTCGTCCGGTGGGGACTTCAGATTTGTGGTAAGATCTTTTTCTCTTCGTCTCTTACAAACGATATCAAAAAAGGGCTGCGTGAGTGCGGCCCTTTTTTATTGATTTCACTTTAGTCGCCAATACTAGTGAATTCGTGGGTTCCGGCGCGCTTTTGTGGTATTTTTGCACCATTATATATCGCTTTAAAACCTACTCAATGTCGCAATTCCTACGTATCTCGAGCCTGTTCCTAGTTCTCTCCACTATTGTTCTTTTATCAAGCTGTGGTAAAGAGGGTGCACCGGGAGGTGGATCGACGAGTACCACACCCGTCTACGATACTGCAACGCAGGGATCACCCGTTACTGAGAGTGCTAATAAGTTTATCTATCTCCGTCCACCAGTCGGTGAGGTATTCCGCTACCGGTTGCAGATCGTCTCCAGTGGCAGTGCACAGCATATCGACTCGCTGTTCAAGCAATACCCGCCGAACGAGAAACTTGCTGTAACGACGACGATCTACCTGCGTCACACCATTCGCCAGATCCGCCAGGATTCTTCGGTTGATATTGCATTCCGCTTCGATACGATCATGACCGTCACCGACGCCAACGGCAAGAAAACAGATCTTTCGACTGCACGAGAGTCCGACCTGAAAGACCCGATGTTTAACAATGCTTCAGCGATCGCCGGCAAAGACCTCGGTGCTATCGTAACACGTAACGGCGACGTCGTCGAACTCTACGGCACAACAGCCATTCTTGCCAAATACATGTCACAGCTTCCGGATTCACTGAAGACACCGCAGACGCAGACGCGCCTGAACCAGCAGATCCAGACGACGATCTCCGAATACTTACAGAAGACGTTGACACATTTCCCGTCAAAGGCACTTGCTAAAGATACAGCCTGGGGCGGTATGGTAACGCAGAATACGCCGGTATGGCAGAACGTGCTGTATCCGACGGCAGTCGAATCGCGTGAGTTTGTCCGTGGCTTTGAAGAGCGTGGCGGTAAAGTGCTAGTGGTATTCGATGCAACAACAACCGTAAAACCGTCACAGTCGGTGATGGATCAGGGAAATGCAAAGACAACGCTGAACAATTTTGATCTGGTGACAAAAGCTTCGTCGCATGTTGAAGCTGAGACCGGAGTGCTCGTCTACCGCAAGATCACGCAGGATCGTGCGACGAACTTCCAGATCCAGTCGAAGACTGCAGCGAATCAGCATTACCAGATCATCAGCAAAGCCAACGAAACGACAACTGTTCAATTGTTGCAGTAACGGCTAGTGCCGGAGCATAAGAGTGTATGAGTGACGATCTCGGACAACAATCGTCCCCAGGCGGACGCGAAGAAGGACGTTCCGGAGGAGAATCCCGCCGGATCGTCTTCGACGATTTCGAGATCGAACGCCGCAAACTCGAGGACGAAGAAGAAGCTCGTCGCTCAGCTGTCCCACGTATTAAAGCAATAAAAGACGACCTGCTCGGCGGCAGCAAGCGCATCTCATCGAAGTTTTTCAAAGGCTCTGCCAACGATGGCGCATCGCCGCTCCCCGAAGGCTCCATGGAGCCGCCGCAGCCGCACTACTCATCGCTCGACGCTCCGGACAGCACCTACTTCACCGAAGAAGAACTATCGATGGTGCGGGTCCGAAAGCTTCCTAAACCGGAGCCTTCCTCCGATCACTACGACGAGCTCGAGGAAGCGGGAGAGCCTGAAATGCAGGAAGCGTCTGCTCCACCTCCGGTACCTGAGCCGCCAGTACAAGTGCTGAAGCCGGTCGAAGCACCGGCACCTGCGCCCCAAATCGCCGAACATGAATTTGAGCCCGAGTTGTATGCTCCGGCTGAACCGGCATCGATCATCGAAGAAGCTGTCGAACCTGCGGAAGTCCCGAGCCAATTTGTTGCCGAAGGCGATGCGGAGTTCGATCCATCACTAAAAGTGTTTCTCGATGCGCTTCGCGGTTTTGCGAAGCTTCCGCGTCGTGCTGGCGAGTTGCGCGATCCGCGTAAAGATTTTGTCCTGCTGCTTTCCGAGTTGCTCGATCTTGTTCGCGAGCATGTCGGAGCGCAGAGCGCACTGTTCTTCTGGGTGAACTCGCGCAAGAATCAACTTGTACTTGAGTGCGCGTCGCTCGACGATCACCCGTTCCAGTTTCTTATTTCCGAACGTCACCTGCCGATCGAGCACGATGCCGTGAGTAAGATCGCCCTTAAAGGCGCTCCGCAGCTTATCCAGAGCATTCCGGAGAAAGCAGAGTACGATCTTATCCCGTACTACAACGATACGATCGGCGTCCGCGCCTTTGCCGGTATGCCGGTGATCTTTGGCGATGCCCTCGTTGCAGTGCTTGCAGTCGACTCGACAGTCGAAGACAGTTTCTCGCAGGAAACACTCCGCATCCTCACGAACTACTCGAAGATCATCTCCGGACTTGTCCGCAGCTACATTGAAGCTTATGATCTGCTTACCTCGGCACGAACCCTGCGCTCGGCCCGCAAGCTTTTTGGCGTTAGTGGCGCTGACGTAACTGCAGCGACCGGCCGCGATGCCGAGCGTGCAGCCGATTATATCCTCCGCTCACTCGCAGAAGCTGCTGGCGATATTGTCGAATGGCAGTGGCTTGCCGCTGTCTCGTTCGACGATGCGCAGCGCGCATGGGCGATCTCACATTTGCAGGCTCGCTCCGGCGATGCTTACCTCCCGCCACGCACGCGCGTTGACCTTAACGATACGATCATTGGCAAATGCCTGCGCATCGGTAAAAGTGAGCGTATCGACAGCCTGAACCTGCAGGATGTACGCTACACGCTCGATGAAGATCGCAAGCGCGCCGAAGGACATTCCTTCCTCGTTATCCCGATCCGCACGGCACAAAAGAACTACGGAGCGCTTGCCCTTGAGCATAGCGACCCGGCGCGGTATTCCGATGTCGACATCGAAACGCTCGAGCATCTTGCCCGCGCCGCAGCGACATCGCTCAAAATTTTTGCTCTCAACGAAGTCGTCGCCGAACGCGCACTCACCGATGTCCTGACCGGAACCCTCAATCGCCGCGGCTTCAAAGAACGTGTCGGCGAAGAGCTTGCACGCGCGAAAGAATTTGACGAGGCGCTTTCGGTCGTACTTTTCGAGATCGACGATGCCTCGAAGTTCGAAGAGCGCTTTGGACAGGAAGATATCGACACGATCGTTCTCTCGCTCTCGAACGTCCTCCAATACATCAAGCAGCCGTATGACGTACTTGCCCGCATTGGCGAGTTTACCTTTGCCGTGCTTGTGATCCGCATGACAGATGAAGAAGCCTTCCGCTGGAGCGAGAAGGTTCGTCAGAAGATCGTCAGCGAAGTCATCGCTCTTGGTCGCCGTAGCTTCTCCGTCACCACCAGCATCGGCGTCGCAGGCGCGCGCCGTAACTCCTCCGCCGAAGAACTTCTTGTCTGTACCAAGCTTGCTCTCGATAAGGCCA
>JANWLI010000089.1 GCA_025450975.1 Candidatus Kapaibacterium sp.
GCCGGCGCAGCCTCGGGCGGCGTGTGGCGTTCGATCGATAAGGGTGCGTCGTGGGTGAAAGTAACTCCTGCCAACGAACTCCAGCTCATCAGCTCGATCGCCCAGGATAAGCGCGCCGGAAAAACGGCAACGTGGTATTACGGCACGAGCGAATTGCTCACCACAACGAATCGCAGACACACAACGAACATCCGTACCCATAACCTCGGTAATGGCATTTACCGCTCGACCGATAACGGCACGACCTGGGCTGCACTTCCTTCGACACAGACGACAGGCTCGCAACAGGCGCCGGTGAATTTCCAGGGAGTGTGGAAAGTTGTCGTCGATCATACGAAGTCGGAACAGGATGTTGTCTATGCTGCGTGCATGGGCGGGATCATGCGCTCGACGAATGGCGGTACCGACTGGACCCTCGTTCTTGGAAGCGATACGACGATGTGTTTTAACTCCGACATTGTCATTTCAACAAATGGGATTTTATATGCAGGATTGGGGAGTGCTTATAACGGCGTAGCATCTCCCAAGCAAGGTATCTGGCGATCGACGAACGGCACCGATTGGGAAAAGATGAATAACACATTTCTTCCTCCGCTATTTCGGAGAATACGATTAGCAGTTGCGCCGTCGGCTGATACCGTAGCGTATGCATTCGTCGAGCGACCCGGCGCCTGGACAAATCCGGACGGCACATTCAATTCGTCGGCAACCTTGTACCGCTATGGCGGGAATGCGTGGTCGCAAGGTGCATTACCAAACGGAGGCACGTACTTTACGCTCACAGGCTACGCGATGGCCATCACCGTGCATCCGAATGACCCCGATCATATTTTTTACGCCGGCACCGATGCGTATCAATCGAAAAATGGAGGCAATGGCTTCCAATGGATCGCAGGGTATGTTGAGGAGATCCAGGGATGGAATGCGCATCCTGATTTTCATGAGCTGCTGTTCGACCCGCACGATCCGACAAAGCTCTTTGCTGCCACAGACGGCGGCATACACTCATGTGCCAATCCCGACGAACTTCCCTACCCGCAATGGGCTGAGTATCATTCGGGCCTCGAGACGTCGCAGATCTACGACGTGAAGATCGACCGGAAGATCGCAGGAAATAAGTTTATTGCGTGCGGCTTGCAGGATAACGGATCGTATATCACCGACGACCCTTCGACGAACTGGGGCATGGCTTCCGGCGGTGACGGCATGACGGCGGAAGTGATCGATGGAGTTAATTTTTTTACGACCTCTTCGCAGGGAGCCAACATTTACTTTTTTGGGTATGACGGAGTAAACGTAAACTATTACGGGACCGGTCACCCGCCGGCATCGAGTGAGCGCTTTACATTCTTTACGCGCTATCTTGTCGATCCAAAGCTTGGCAATACGATGTATCTGCCCGAGGCGAACGATCTGTGGCGCATGGATCAGCTGCAGCAAATATCGGCATCGGGCGCTGTGCATAATAACTGGGAGCTCTAAAGCACGGTCGTCAATACGATCTGCATATCGAACATTATTACCTCGCTCGCACTCTCGGAAAGCAGCCCACTATTCCTCGGAACTTCGAATGGACATATCTATAGGATCGCCGATCCGACGGACCTGAATGCCGCGCCTCAGGATATCTCATCCGGATCCTTCCCGACAAATGGGTACCTTGCGCATATTGAAGTCGATCCGCGCGACGCCCAGCATATTATTGCTGTGTTTTCTAACTACAATGTCCAAAGCATCTTTCGGACAATTGACGGCGGAGCGTCATGGACGGCGATCAGCGGCAATCTGGAAGAAATTCCAGAGGGCAGCGGCGCAGGGCCATCGGTGCGTAGCGTGCGCATCCTTCATACGCCAACAGGCATCAACTATTTCGCTGCGACGACGTCCGGACTATTTTCGACGGGCCTCATCAATGGCGCATCGACGCAATGGGTTCGCGAAGGAGCAACGAATATTGGAAATCTCATCGTCGAAAGTATCGACGTTCGCGAAAGCGACGGGTGGGTCGTTGCCGCTACGCAGGGTGGAGGCATCTTTGCCGGTACGAGTACGGGCTCGGGTGTCGGCATGAAGGCCGCGGGGGTGAATCTCCGTGTTGAGCAAAATTATCCAAATCCGGTGCAGGGCATTTCGGAGATCAAATTTATCCTGGACAATGCTTCCGCTGTTACGATCGAACTCTACGATATTCTTGGAAACCGGCTTTCCTCAATCGAAGACACGTACCAAGCGGGAGATCATACATATATACTGAATGCTTCTGACCTCAAGTTATCGGAAGGAATATACTTCTACCGCTTTACTGCGAACAAGAACTACGTAACGAAGATGTTCAGTGTCGTGAAGTGATCAGTCCTCGAGCTTCGCAGCTTGCTCGAGCGTCTTTTCAACGATCTCATTCTTTTCTTCTCGCGCGCAGATGGAATCCGGGAGTGCGACCGCATACGGCGCAGGCCGGATGAACCGGCCCCGGTGCCTGACGTACACTTCGGTCAGCTCGGCGCCAAAGAGCATGATCTGAGCCGAGTAGTACACCCACACGAGCAGTATCACAAGCGATCCTGCAGCTCCGTAACTCGATGCGATCGAGCTGTTGCCGATATAGAGGCCGATGAGATATTTACCGATCGAGAATAAGATCGACGTGAAGGCCGAGGCGATCCAGACATCGCGCCATTCGAGCTCAACATCGGGCAGGATCTTGTAGACCATGGCAAAGAGTACGGTCACGACACCAAATGAGATAACAATTTCGACGATCGACCATACCCAGTCGATCCCGGTTATCCGCGACGAGAGATAGGTATTCAATGCACTCAGTGCGGCACTGACGACGAGCGAGACCAACAGGAGGAATCCCACGCCAACGATGACGCCGAACGATGCGAGACGGTTTTTGAGAAAACCTTTAATGCCTCTTCCCGGCTTGGGCACAACCTGCCAAACGGTGTTGAGGGAATCCTGGAGTTCGATGAATGCGCCTGTCGCACCGGCAATCAGCACGATGAATGCGATGATCGCTGCAAACACGCCGCCTTCCGAATGCTGCCAGGCATTTTCCAGTAAGAGTTGGATGGCAACCGAACCATCCGTGCCGATGAGCCCGCGAAGTTGATCGACGACCTGCCCGCGTGCGGCCTCAGCGCCAAAGAAAAACCCGGCGATCGCAATGGCGATCACGAGTATAGGCGCTAACGAAAAAAACGTATAATAGGAAAGGGCCGCACCAAGTCTCGGGCATTTATCCTTATCCCATTCCTTTGCGGCTTCTTTAAGAAGTTTCCAGATCGGTGTGACCTTCACAAGTATCGGTCATCTACAATAATCGTACCCGGATGCGTTAGCTATTAGCCGCGATCCACCAGCGCGCTAGCGTTTTCTCGATCTCCGAACCACGCTGTGTGCCGAGGAGGATGCGTTTGCCACTCTTGAGTTCTATCTGTAAGCCAAGATTCCCCTTCACGTTATAGGCAATGCCGCTGCCAAATCCGCCTTTAATGCCCCAGCCGCCGTATTCGGCGATCGGCCGGTAGATGCGCAGGTATACTTTTGCGATCTGCGACCAAGGGATGGCGCGGTCGCGCAAATGGAACGGACGGAAGCGATACCGGATGCCTTCCGGCGTGATCGTCGTATCGAGGCGCATCGTTAAGAACAACACGAGCGGCAGGACACCACAGGTGGCAATGACGATCAGTACCCACTCTACCGTATCGTGGCGTACCTCCTCCGATGTAAGATAGGCGATCACGAGAATGGCAAACGGTGCGATACTGATAAGCGCCCACATCCACCACTGGGTAAAGCGTTGCTCTTCTTTAAATTGCTCCATCATTAACTTACTTAATTATCTGTATGGGGTGGAGAGAGAATACAGTTCCGTCGCCGCGAAGGCGCAAATAATAGGTACCAGAAGAAAGATTTTGCGTCGAGTAAAGTTCAGTGTGAACACCGGGAGCGTTGGCGACGATCTGAACCGGCTTGCCTACAACGTTGCCATTTCCGTCGAGAAGCTCTAGGAAAAGATCCGACGGCCCGCGAATATCAAGCAGCACTTCAACCAAACCTGATGTCGCTGGATTCGGCTTCACTGCGGTAATAGTAGCAATCGATTTCGTCCGCAAGAAGCCGGAGAGGATGGAATCGCCGCAACCGGGATCAAGCGTGAACAGTGATTGTGGCAATGCAACATCCGGACAGCGAGGTACGAGCGTCGGCGTTCCGAAGCTGTCGATCTCGATCGGCGTAACCATGACTGCAGATAAATAGCCTGTCATCACGATAGTGATGACGGGCTTCGTCAGGTCTGAGGTTTCGGTGATCGGCGAACCTAGCGTTGCCGTGATGAGCATTCCATCATTACCATCTGTGACGAAGCTGGCATTGGAGGATTCGGAGAGAGTGCCTGCAGACTGAAGTTGAAACGGCTCGACGACATCGCCGTTATAGTGCAGATGGATCTTGTACTCGGCAATCGTGAATGTGTCGACGGTTGGCTTAATAAAGATCGGTACGACAAACCGCTCAGTTGTGCGCACGCTCGTTAGGGGTGGAATGAATAACTCCGGCGCGAGTTGATTACGCGCCTGGATCGTGATCGTCGTGTCAATATCAAAGGCCCCGCGCTTGCCCTTAATACGCAAAGTAATTTCTCGATCGCCTGATGCGGCGGGACTGAATGTTATGTTGATCGTTCGATCGTCAAATGTGCCGAGTGAAAGTGGCGCTTTCGGGCTGACAGAAAACTCCTGAAGAAGATCGCCGCCGGTTGCAAGTGAGTCGATCCGGAGTGAATCGCAGGATTCATTCGAGATGGTAAATCCCAGAGAAACAGGAGAGCAGTATAACGTACCCAGAAGCAGCGTGTCGAGTGAAAGCGTCAGATCCGCGCTCGCAGGTGCTCCGAGTGTTCCATCGCCTCCGTCGGAGGATTTCCAGATGTTGCCACTGTTGTCGAATGCATAGACGACCTGCCCGACGCATCCGGTAACGACAAAGCGGGAATCTTCGATATTCGATGGACCGGCAATATTTTTCCACGTTACGCCCATATCGTCGGAGCGAAACAAGCCTTGCGTTGTAGACTGGCGCCTTGTCTGCACGTACAGCGTCTTCCCCTTTCCATCGATATGGCCGACAAGCTGGATGCCTGTCGGAAACTGATGCATGATATTGAACGACTGGCCGAAATCGTCGGAGCGAAGAATATTGCGATCGCCCGTGGCGCCGGAAATGTCGCCTTCGGGAGCGAGGAAAAATGTTGAGGTATTTTTCAACGCATACACACTCCATGCCTCGTTAAACTCCTGAACTTTCCGCCATGTCAGTCCGCCATCGGACGTCGTGTACGCATGATTGCCGGTGGGTTGCAACGATGCAGGTCCCATCGTAACCAATCCGTGCAGATCGTCTACAAAGCCAATGCCGTTCGAGGAGTGATCGGCCGGACTGTTATCGAACACTTCATTCCAGGTCAGTCCGCCATCGGTTGAGAAGCCACCTTTGCCTCCTGTACGGTCCCAGGAAGTGACGATCAGTGCTTTCGAAGTTTCATAGATGCATGTGTGTTCGAAGTTTGTACGCGATCCGGTTACATCGAACCAGGTGAGGCCGCCGTCATTTGTCTGCCAGATACTTGACGACGGGAAACTCGTCTTGTGAACGGTAGCAAATCCGTTATTGCGGTCGCGAAAGAAGAAGGAACTGACGACGCCATTGCCGTTGACCGGTGTGATGGCGATGCTCCAATTAGCGCCGCCATCGCTTGTCAAAAAGATTAGCGGAACATCGGTGCTGCTGCCTGCGCCGACCATGCCGGTATTTTCGTCAAAGAAATGTCCGCTGCGAATCTCCAGGGTTCGCCCAACCAATGTACCGGCAGCCAATACCCTCTGCCAGCCGGCAGAGGCCGACTGGGTACCGAGCCCAAAGATAATGAGGAGAGAACCGATACAGTACCGGAGCATGATCTATAGTTCGTTATAACCGCAACTAGTTAACACATAACGCTCTCATTTGTTTTCAGTTACAACGGTCCCTTAAACTAAAAACGGCGGGCATAGGCCCGCCGTTCTTTGCTTGTGTTTGTGTTTTCTCTTATTTGTTGACGAGGATACGCTCGATGCGCTGTTCGCCGTTATCGGCAGTCAGCACGATGAGATATACTCCCTGCGTAAGCGATGAGAGATCGATCTCATGGACGAATTCGCTACCGGCACTTGCACTCGTTTGTCCGGCTTCGAGCAGACGCTTACCCATGATGTCGTGAACAGTAACTGTCACTGCATATGCGTCTTTCATGGTGAAGCGAACGGTCGTGTGGTTCTGCGCGGGATTCGGGTTGATCGTAAGGTTCTCGATCGAACTTGCTGCTGCCACCGACTGCGTTTCCTGCTTCGCGACCGGCGCTACTGAAGGCTCGTACCAGAAGATCAGGCCCCTACCGTTTTCTGCGTCCAATGTGACGCGCATGGGGACGAGCTCGTTGACCTTCGCTTTGAGATCGCTGAAGCCAGGGAGCGCATACGCACGTCCTTTAAAGCCTGGGAGTACGCCCACACCTATCCCATGCTTCATTAGTTCTTTCGAGACGCGAAGCTCTTTTTTGGCATGATGCATGTCCTTCATCAGTTGCTCAATATCGGCTTGCATCGCATCCTGGTCAATATGAATTTTAATGTCCTTCGATAGCTTGACCAGGCTGTCTTTCATAAACTCCATCCCTTTCATGAGCTCCTTCATGTCCATGTGCATAGAGTCGGCGAACAGATGGGCAACCATCACTTTCTTATGCGTTGAATCGAGCCCTTTAATATTGATGGCTGGCAATTTTTCGTCGCCATTGATCTCAATCCGAAGTTCTTTTTTCATTTTTTCGATCACTTTCGGGTCGTCGGTCCCGGAAGCGAGGTCGATACTAATATCGTCGTTACCGCGCTTGACAATTATCTTTGTTTTACCCACGGCTTTGCCATCGTCAGCAAACGCTTCGATTGTTGAGGCAGAGTCGATCGTGAAGCTGAAGTTTGACTGGTTAACCACCATCGAGGGCGGCACGGCAACGTGTACATCGGTCGAGATATCGATATTTGCATTGTCGTCGCCATCGTTGACAATAATATTCGTCTGCGTGCGTTCGACCGTACGTTCATTACCGTTTTCGTCCGATGAATGAATCTCCTTTGTGACGATCGACGTGTTCTCGTCCGGTGCCATTGCCGTCAGGATACCGGTCCCATCGAGATTAGTGACAAAGACCGGAAGTGTCTCTGTTGGCTCTATATCGGTCGGGTTTTCCGCTTCGATCTGCGAGGAAACTCTGAACGGCTTTGCGGCATAGCTGACAACGAAGAACTTCTTGCCAACCTTCTGCACGACGACGACTTCCCTGCCGCCATCGACCTTCATGCCGAGGCGCTTCATGTCGCTTGCTGCAGGCTCGGTGATGCGCACTTCATCCACTTTGATCGGGGCCTCGACTTTGATAGGCTCAACCGGAGGCACTGCCTCAACTGCTGCGATAGCTTCAACGGGTGCGACCGGCTCCGTGGCTGCGACCATGGGAGAGACGAGCGTCTTGATCTCAGGAGCAGCGGTTGCGCTCTGGATCTGAGGCTCAAGCGACGTGGCGACAGGTTCTTCGGATGCGAAGAACGTAAAATAGGATAGTACTGCTGCTAAACC
>JANWLI010000090.1 GCA_025450975.1 Candidatus Kapaibacterium sp.
GGGCAAATGCCATGAGCTTAAAGAGGGAGTCGATGTTCGTTGCCCGATCGGTTGTACTCGCCTGGGCGATCGCAATGCCGACGACGGTTTCGACTGTCTTCAGCGGCGGAAGCGTGAACGGTCCCGTCGAGAATAACAGACGAACGTCGAGACCATTAGCATTGTCGCCATCGAGTGAGCCGTCGGAAAGGAAGTCATAGCGAAGATCGCTTGTCGGCGGATCATTTTGGATCTGCCATTTCTTAAACGTTGCCAGACCAAGCTGTTTGATACGATCCGGATTCGACGGATCGTAGCCGCCGACACTTTCACTATCGGAAAGATCGCGTGCCTCGCCATCGGTTTGACTGACGGCCGGGCTCTCAAGGAATGCAAAACCGATAACGCCGTACTCTTTGCCACGCTCGGGCTCGGAATACTGCAATGCCATATTTAAACGGCGCGGATCGCGTTCAAAGCACGTACCCTTGAGCAAGCGCTTGGTGATCGTCGAATCGGCATAGTCAACATAGCGGTTATGATCGTTAGCTGCTGCATTGCCGCCTTCTCCAAGATCCGGATCGAACGCAGGCGCCATATAGCATTCATAGAGCGTGTCGTTCGATGCATTCCGCACCTTGTGGCGGATAAAGATCATGTCACGGTATCTGCCGAAACTCCACGAGTAGATAACTTCCGTAATGTTCAGGTAGAACGGATAGCCAGAGTTCGGCTTGTATTCCGGATTCTGCGAGATATCGGCATCCGTATACTGATTGACAATGTCTTCCTGCGAAAGCATTGCCGGAATAGTCTTTCTGCCATTTGAGAGGGTTATCGACGTACGCTCGGTCGTGTTGGAGATAAAGTCGCCGAAATAATAATTTTTATTGAGCGTCTTACTTACTGCCGTATCCCATAATGGCCACGGTTCGGTATTGGGATCGGGGGTACCACCGCCCCATTTGCCATCATCAAGATAACGTGAACTGACAAACGACTTGTAGTCGCCGACAACAGCATTCCCGTTCCACTCGCCTTCGATGTACCAACCGGCACCGGAGTTCGGATTGTAGCCGAGTTCACAGAGCTTACGGCGCTTGCCGCCGATGATCTTCTTCGTTGCGAACCAGAGGCCCTCGCCGAAGATGTAGCTCTGCGCTGTTCCGCGCGGCCAGTTCAAACCGGCACTACCGCTGTTGTTGAACAGCACACCGCGGTTTGTAAAATAAAAATCCATGTTCGAAAGCGAATTTCGCTGGCGGCGGAAGATCTGCGGTGCCTGCGAGCCACCCTTCGATTTCACCACCGGTTTTGCCGCAACTTCCGTTGCCACGCTTCCGACGATTGCCATTAACACGAGCGCGCTAACGACGCTCCGAATTCGATACGATAATTTCATATCTGTCGTTCTATAAAATCTCGAAAAAATTAGAATTTGAATGCGAGGTTCAAAAAGACACGACGCGGAATCTGGAAATTCGCGCGGCGGTCAAACCCATCCTTGCGGACACGGTCGTACGAGGTCTGCTGCTCGGCCAGATCGACAACGCCATCGTTGTTGATATCGGCACGTGCATTGTAGCGCAGCTGGCCAAGTTCGTCGATCTGCTGACCGTCGGCATTCGTCGGATCGTTCTTGTAGACCGTTGACGAAGCATACGTACCCGGCTGGCCGTCATCATCAGGCTGGCCCGTACGATCGTAGACACGAAGCGCTTCAGTACGGTTAAAGAGGTTGAGGATTTCAAGCTGAATATCGAACGAAGTGCTGCCGAAGCTCTCGCCGAAAAGATCCGCAAGCGGGATCGTACGGGTAAGCGTCGCATCTGTCTGGAAGTAGGCAGGATGACGATCGCCATTGAACTCACCGGCCTGATTACCCTTGAGATCTAAACGCGTGTACGGGCGGCCCGACTGGAATTCCGTCGTGGCAGCAAAGTTAAAGTTCTCGAGGATCTTCAGTCCAAAGAGCTCCGGACCTTCGCCTTTGGCGAATGCAGAATTAAGAATAAGCTGTGCAACGTGCGGACGGTCAAAGCCTAAGGCGAATGGCTGCAGCGGGAGCACAACCGTCTCCGAACCTGCTGCGACATTGATCAGGCGATTATAATTTTCTGTTGCACTGGTCGACGTACCTTTTGCAGATGACAACGTATAGTTGAAGCGAAGGCCCCAGTTGTCGCGCATACGCTTATCAAACGAAAGTTGAATGCTCTTCGAGTTGCCATACTGGTCATCCGAGTACAATGTATAGCCGATCGGAAGAAACTCGCTATTAATGATCTGCAAACCGGAGAGGTTACGCATGTCTTTATAGATACCCTGAACGCTCATCGCGAGGATATCCGTAAGTGCCGTCTGGAAACCGACAACGATCTCCTTCGTACGTTCTGCCTTCAACCCGCCATTACCGATGATCTGATTACCACGCTGCAGAACACGGACGAGGTTACCGCCGACGTTCGAAAGCACTTCGGTAAAGAGCGGCTGTTTGAAATACATGCCGTAGTTAAAGTTGAAGGTCGTCTGTTCCGTCACTGCATAGGTAATACCCAGGCGCGGGCTTAACTGCGTCTGCAACGGTGCCGATCCGAACTGCGCTTCCCCACCCTGGATCGGGTTCTCCGGATTCAGGATCACGCGATCGTTACCCGGATCGTAGAAATCAAAACGCAAACTCGGATTAAACGTGATATCGCTGAACTCCATCTTATCGATAATGTAGACAGCGCCCGTCATCGGCTTCACCGCGAATGAATCCTTGAACGGATTCGCATCCCACGGCTGCGAATTATCCGACGACTCAATATTGTGGATCTGTGTTTCGAAACCGCCTTTGATATAGTGTTCGCCGATCTGCTGGCTATACTTTGCTTCAAATTGAATGCGACGGCGTGTGTCGTACGAAAACCCTGCAACATTTCCTGCCGAAGGGAAAGCACCTCTGACAACAATACCATAAGGGTTAGCCGTCGTATAGATCGCAGGACCTTCGATACGACCTGTCATCGGGTTGAGACCTGCAGTCGACAATGAATAGGGATCGCCCGGATTACTCGGGTTGGCGATCTGCCTGCCTGCCGGAGTGTAGATATCGATAATACCATCACCGCCAGGTACTGCCGTCATGGTATGACTGATGTCGTCATAGACGTACTCGTCTTTCGGATCATACAAGCTATAGAGCGAGAACATGCCGCCGCCTGCCGACTGGTCATACTTTCCGTAGCGCTCATCGATCGTTTGAAAACCTGCAAGTAATTCAAGGATACCCTCGCCAATCTCGCCTTTTGCATTAATGGTATAGAGGTTATTGACATTATTGATCGCCGGAAGCTGTGCCTGGTCTGTATAGAGGAAACTCCGTCCATTGATCTGCGAACTCGTGGAGGTGAGCTGCGCATCTGCTGAAGCGCGAAATCCCAAAAGATCGAACGATAATTTTCCCGTAATTGCGCGGCGATACTGGCTCGTATGCGGGATCTGCCCGAGGTTGTTGCCTGCAGGATCGATAACGTTAAGACCATTATTCGATTCGCCGATCTCGCTGATGTTATCAAATTCTTTCGGATTCGCCTTTGCAGTAATGAAGTACTTGATGTCTTCGCCAAAGAGCGGACCGCCAACGGCTAACTCATAGATACGATCGTTCTCGGGCATTTGCTTGTACCCATTGCCTGCTGAGCCAAAGAGCGCACCGAGTTCCTGACGGTAATGAAGATCGATACTTGTCGATGTACCGCCACCGCGCGTCGTGACGTCGATCACACCGCCGGTGAACCCACCCTTCGAAGCATCGGCGCCACTGGTGACGACGTTCACTTCCTGAAGGGCGAACTTCGAAATATTCTGCTGCAGCGAATTTGTCTGACCACTGACGATATCGGTCGTTTCGATACCGTTGATCTTATTCGAATTCGATGTGCCACGGCTGCCGGCGATCGACGGCTGGCCGCCATTCGAGTTATCTTTGACGATACCCGGCGTAAGGGAGACGATGTCATTGACATTCTGCTTGCCAGGAAGATTCTGGATAAGCGCCTGGTCGAATTTCGTACTGACTTCCGTCTTGGACTTTTCAATAAGCTTGTCGGCTTTAACAACGATCTCTTTCTGCTCTGTCGTCGACAGCGAAAATTCGAGATTCGACGTAATATCTGATTGGACCTTTACCCCTTTAATGGTCTGCTTCTTGTATCCGGGAAAGGTAGCTTCGACCTGATAGGTACCGGCAGCAACGTTAATGATCGTCGCTACCCCGTTGGCCTTGGTATACGCTCCCTGCTTGGTTTCGACGATCTTTACGGCAGCCTTCAGCATTGCTTCCCCTGAGCTGGCATCAGTCACTTTCGCACTGATCTTACCGGGTTGGGCAAAAGCATTTGTTGAAACGACCATAGCAACTCCAAATATGATAAGGAGTTGAACGACTGACTTCTGCATTTTCATAACCGTTTTAAGTAAAAGTTGGACTTGGAACACAACGACTGTCAGCACTCTCTGTCGGGTATTAACACACTTCCGAAGTAAAAGTAGCATAATGAAGCGGGTAGTCCGCCTCTACGGCGGACTACCCAAACAACAATTTATTTTACAACCGTGAAGCTACGGGCCAGGGTTACAATGCCCGTCTTTACTATATATTGGTACATACCAGGCGTCAGGGACTGCGTCGAGAACGGCAGTTCATGCTTGCCGCCACTGAGCTGACCCGTAAATACCGTTGCGAGTTCACGGCCCATGACGTCCGTGATGGTGATCGTAACATACTCGGTAGTAACCAGCGAAAGCGGGATCGTCGTACGGGTGCCGCTTACGACCGGGTTCGGGTAGTTCTGCTCCAAAGAAAACTCCGGTGTTGAGGTTTTCTTAGCTTTCGCATACACGTCTGTCTTGTAGAACCAGTACACATCGCTCCAACCCGGATCGCCGCCGCTTTCAGTATCGCCATGTAAGCCTGCCGTTGAATCTGTAGCGAACATCGTGCTGACCTGTACCGAACCGCTAACCATCGGATTCCAGCTCGAGACGTTCGGGAAGCGATAATCCAAACGGTTTTCGACCGGGGCATCAGTCGCATTTGCTACGTGCACTTCCGGTGCCGTCCATGTCATGCCGCCGTCAAGACTGTGCATACGATAGATGCTCTTGAATGCCAGGCCGGTACGATCTGGGATCGAAAGGATCTCGCCAACGTCTGCGGTATCGTCGACAGACCAGGCTTCAAAATACACGCTGAACTTCGACGATTCCGGCGACTGTGCAAACACAGGATTGGAGATCGCAACTTCAGGACTAACAATACTTGTGTTTACCCACGCGTGAAGGAAGTCTCCGGTAAACATCGGATCGCCTAGCTCATGCGTATTATACGCTGCCTGCGATACGAGATATTTAACGCCAACACCTTTTCTCCAGAACAGCAACGAGCCGCTCGAGGGAATGTACGGACGTGTATTGTCGGACTTCAACGCTTCGTAGTACCCACCAAAAATTGCCATTGGCGTCTCACCATCATAAACGAAATCGGTACCGCTGCCTGCACGGATCATATATGGCGATCCTTCATCGGGCTCTGCGTCGTTGGTCTCGATCGAGAAGTAAACATTCTCTGCAGTGCCCCAGGCCGCACCGTCGTCGGTCGACTCTGAGTAGTATACACCCAGATCGTCGGACGAAGCATTCGTCCACATGATGCCGACCTTACCCGAAGGTGCGGTGTGGATCGCATAATCGCCACCGACTGTCACCGAGAATGCGTCGTTCGGTGCCGGGCCTTCTTTCCAGCCACTCCAGGTTGCATTGTCCTTTGCCTCATTGAGCGAGTAGTACCCAAACTGAAGGAATTCTGCCGATGCACCGGTTGCAGGTGAGACCGAAGCGATCATTAAAACTTTTGTACCATCTTTCGAAAGTGTGATCGCCGGCCAAATGATGTTCTCTTCAATATCAGCATACGTAAAACGCGTTGCAGGGATCTCTTGGAAATCGCCGGCTCCCGGAGCACCCTTCTCAATATAAAGAGCGCAGGTGACGTCTGTACTTCCATCGTCAAAGCGATGCAAAGCGATCACCGGTATACCTGTACCATTCTTATTCATTATAATGATCGAAGGATACCCTGCTCGTGTAGCGGAAACAGATTTTGGCGCACTCCAAGTTGAACCGCCGTCAGAGCTAAATACATAATACACTCTGCGCTGCGGTACGAGATCGGCAGATGTCGTATCTGCTTCGGTTACGCCGAATGCCGACATGATCACGGCGTGAACATTATTCGGGTTAGCTGGATCGACCTGAATGCGGTGAAGCGGACCACCGTTGGACTGATCGTGCCACCTCCCGGTCACTCCCATATCGACTGCACCCGCAACCGACACAAGTTCGGAAAGACCCGACGACGGAAATTTCGCAGGAGTTACGTGGCGCGTCGGCAATCCCTCGTTGGCGTAGCGGACGGCAGCACGTGTATGATTGTTTTTGGGAATGAAGGCTGTGGACTGAGCAAAGGAATCGCCGCCCAACAGGAAAATGGTTGCGAATACGAAAGCACAAGCTAATAGCAGTTTACGCATGATATTATTCAAAAAGAGACTATAAGAATAACACAACACGGCGGCTTCTACCTCTTATTTGAGCAAGAATACCGCTCGCAGCGATGAAAGTAGTTATGCAAAATACGGCTTTTTTATGCCGTATATGCCAAAAACCGTCACTTGAAGAAGAACACTCCTAACACACGGAAGTTGCGAAGAATCTCACAACTTTGCACTTAAAAAGCCCCGTAACTCACGAATACCGCGCTTTGTCTCCGCCGAAGTCTTCCAGATTTCCATTAGCGTCTGGAATGTTCCACGCAGGAATTTCTCATGCTTGGCAATGTCGGATTGCGTCACTTTGTCGATTTTCGTTAGTACGATCGACCACGGCTTGCCAAACGCCTCTAGCCACTCGGCGATCATCATGTCGTTCTCGAGCCCGGAATGACGAGCATCGACCAATAACAGAATATGCTTGAGAACTTCCCTATCCGTCAGATACCCTTCGATAAGCTTGTTCCACTCGATCCGCTTCGTTTTCGCTTCACGCGCAAAACCGTAGCCTGGCATATCGACGAGGTAAAATGTATCGCCGAACTTATAGTAGTTGAGCGACTGCGTCTTCCCGGGTGTGGAGCTTGTGCGGGCTAGGTCTTTGCGGTTGGCAAGCGCGTTGATCAGTGATGATTTGCCGACATTCGAGCGCCCGATACACGCGACTTCTGCGAGCCCGTCTTTCGGCAGCTCGGCAAGAGAAAAACACGGGCGGATAAACGTTACGTTGGTCATAAAACGAAAAAGGCGAGCTTGGAGCCCGCCTCTTTCTTCAGAATAATCAATTA
>JANWLI010000091.1 GCA_025450975.1 Candidatus Kapaibacterium sp.
ATGGGGATTTTCCTTCGATTACGATTCGCGACATTGCACGGAGCGTACTCGCTCTGCTTGACGAACTTCGAATCGAAACGCTCTCCTTCTCGATCGGCGGGTCGTTCGGGGCAATGGTTACGCTCGAACTAGCAATGCTTGCACCGCAGCGATTCAAACGCCTGGTCGTGCTTTCCTGCGGAGCCGAGCATACGGCGTGGCGCATTGCTTTTAGCTCGGTGATCCGCAATATTATCGAGCATGGGCTTGTGAGCGAAGAGTGTAACGATCATGCATTCTCGCTTGCGCGGCAGATAGGCATGATCAGCTATCGGTCGGCTGAAGAGTTTAACGAACGTTTCGGACGCGCCAAGCGCAAAGACGGCCTCTTTGAAGTGGAGTCGTACCTCGAACATCAGGGAGAGAAGATCGTCGAGCGATTTTCGCCGTATGCATATGCGACGCTCACACGCGCCATGGAAAGCTTCAGCCTTTTCGAAGGACGCTCCGGAAGCCGCAGGGAAATTCTCGCTGCACTCACCATGCCGATACTGGTCGTTGGTTCTACCAGCGATGTACTGTATCCGGAAGCAGAGCTGAAGGCATTTGCCGGTGAGCTTCCGAACGGCAGGTATATCTCACTCGAAGCGCCGTATGGTCATGATTCATTCCTTGTGGCAGCAACTACTCTATCACCCATCATCACAACATTCTTAGAAGCAACCGAATATGAGCACGAGTACAATTACGCATAACATCTCGCAGACGGCGAAGAACAAGGGACATCGCGAATTGCGCATTGGGCTTTTCGGCTTTGGCGTCGTTGGCAGCGGCGTAGTAAAGATCCTGCAGCAAAAGCGCGAGGAGTTTAAGCGGCTCTTTAAGACGGATGTCTACGTCGATCGCATTTGTGTGCGCGATACGGAAAAAAAGCGTGAGGCATTGTACCCAAACGATAGGATCACAACGAATCCGATCGACCTCATTGAAGACGAATCGCTCGACTGCATCATCGAAGTGATCGGCGGTGAGTTCGAAGCACGCGATATTATTATCCGGTCGCTCAGAAGCCGCAAACATGTGATCACTGCAAACAAGCTTTTACTGTCGTACGACATCGAATACTTGCGACAGGCTGCGTTTCGGACCGGCGTGCAGCTTCTCTATGCTGCAAGCGTCTGCGGATCGGTGCCGGTATTGCGTGCGATCGACGAGCTTGCTTCAAGCGATACGATACGTTCGATCAAGGGTATCGTCAACGGCTCGACGAACTTCATCCTGACTGCCATGTCACAGGAAGGACTGTGCTACGAACAAGCATGTGCCGAAGCACGACGACTTGGATTTCTTGAGGCAGACCCCTCGCTCGATGTATCGGGAGCAGATGCAACGCAAAAACTCTCGGTACTCATCTACCATGCGTTCGGCGCTCATGTGCTTCCAAGTGATATCAAGCGCGAGGGAATCGAAGGCGTAACTGCCGACGATTTTGTTAGAGCGCGTGAGCAAAAGGCGACGATCAAGCTGATCGCCAGGGCAACGTGTGACCCATCCGGGAAGATCGAGGCAAGTGTTGCTCCGGAAGTCGTCCCCCTTTCCCACATTTTCGCAAATACGCAGAATGAGTTCAATGCCTTAGAGATCGTAGCCGACCATGCAGGCCCGCAACTCCTTTATGGTAAAGGGGCCGGGAGCTTACCGACTGCATCTGCTGTAGTTAGCGACTTACTGGAATTAGTAAAAGATTAACATTTTTTGAAAAAAGGTGAACTTTTGGAGTGACAGGGTGCGTTTAACGGTGCTCTAATAGTAAAGAATGAAGCGTACTTACCAACCCAGCCGACGCAAACGTGCTAATAAGCACGGATTTCGTGCACGTATGGCCTCCAAAAACGGACGTCGGGTATTAGCAGCACGCCGCGCAAAGGGTCGTCATAAGCTTACGACCAGCGACGAACAGCGTAGATAATTAGATATTTAGTTGCCCCCTTATCAGGGTTTTATAAAAGCATCAGCAGCCATGACTGATGCTTTTTTATTTTAAACAAGTGTTAGATACCTATGGCAAAGCCGGTTGCAGTCAAGTTACAGCGCGATATCGACGAGTTACTCGCGTCGAGGAAGCCGCTTGCAATAGCCGGTAAGCGGTCCAGGGTAATCTCAGCTTTCTATTGCCTACGGCCGCTCAATGGCTCGCCGGAGCCCCTATTATTCCTGATCCATGCAGTAAAGCGGGGTATTCCTAATAGTCCGGACCGGAATAAACAGAAGCGGAGGCTGAGGCAGGCAATTCGCCAGCTTGGCATCTATGACATTATTTTACAACAGCTTACAGACTCTTCCCAACAGGCCCTGGTCATGCTGCGAACCGCTAAAGCCCCGTCAGCAGCCAGCTCATGGGAGACGATCCTTGATGACATGGAAGTGATCGGCAAGAGGCTTCAGGAAGTGAGCGCTCATGCGTAAGGTTTTTAGGGTAATAATCCTTCTATACCAGCAGCTAATTTCGCCGCATTTAGGACAAAATTGCCGGTTCCAACCTACGTGTTCACAGTACACACTGGAAGCCATTGAAAAATATGGAGTTATAAAAGGGTCCTGGATGGGGATGCGGCGCATCGGAAGATGTCATCCGATGAATCCCGGAGGGTATGATCCCGTACCATAATTTTTACGAAAATAGTTCTGCAACTTCGGTACCCTTAGAGTGTTCCTGCAATAGATAACCACGGTAAACTACCTCAAGTCAATGGCACTAGCCAAGACACGGACAGAAGCGGAACTTGCTCTTGAAAAGGAGCAGGAGCGGGCGCACGAGATCGCCTTATTCCGCAGGTTCACGTCCGGTGACCGGCAGGCTTTTACCGAGTTATATCTTCGTTTTCGTCAACGCGTATTTTCTTATTGCCTTCGTATGCTCGGCGGTAATCAGGAAGAGGCTGAAGATCTATATCAGGAAGTCTTTATACGCGTGTACCAGCGGGCTCACTTATTTGCCGAGGATAAGAGCCTGGCAGGGTGGATCTTTACGATCGCCCATAACCTGTGTCTGAATCGTATTCGCGATCGCAGACATACAGAAACATTGGAAGATTATACGTTCGCCGCTACAGCACCATCTGTAGATTTCGGCGAGGATTGGCAAGCACGTATTCAGTGGGCGCTCGACCAGGTGCCGACGGAAAACCGCGAGCCATTCTTACTGTTTGAATATCAGGGACTCACATATCAGGAGATCGCCGACACGATGAAGTTGACGATTCCCGCAGTAAAGAGCCGCATTTATCGTTCGCGTGAGCAGTTGCGCTCACTGTTGGCTCCGTACTATAGAGAGAATTGACATGGAAAAGAATATCGAGATCTTAGAATTTTTAGATGGTTCGCTTTCGCCTGAAGCGGAAGCAGAACTGCTGCACCGGCTTTCGGTCTCTCCGGAGCGCCGTGAAGTGCTGCGCAGCCATATCGATCAGCGCGTGCTGTTCCAGCGCGATCGCGAAGCGATCAACGTGCCGTATGCCGCCGAGCAAAAGCTTTGGTCGCGTTTAGCCGAAGTGATGCCTGTTGCCCCGGTTGCATCGACCATGGCTCCTGCAACGACTGCCGTCGTCAGTGCCAGCCGTGGTTTCCGCCTGTTCTCCGTCGCTTCGATCGGCGCTGTCTGTGTCATTATCGGACTTCTGTCAGGATTATATCTCGGTAGCAATAATGGTAATGAGATCGTAGCTTCATCGCCTGTCGAACAAACCATTCTTGCAATTGAACAGCCACCTGTGCAGCAGGCTGCACCTGCGACCGCACACAATACCACCAATCGTTCTATCATTACACGTCAACGCTCTGAAGCGCCCCTGGCATCACTTCCGGTTCTCGTCGATCGTGCTACTCCTGTCGAAGCGGCGCCAGTCGTTGCTTCGGAGACGGAAGCTTCACCGGCAGTTGCAGCAGTGCGTGCAGAGTTGCCTGCATCAAATGTGTTCGAACCGCGCGAAAGCCATTCACTGGCAGCGCTCGTCACGGCGACACAACAGAGCGAGCAGAGTGTCTATCCGATGGAGTTAAGTTTTGCCGAAAGCTTTGGTATGCAATTCCCGGCCGATGCAGCATCGCGTAATACGCAGCCGCTGATCACAAACTCGACGATCTCAGGAATGTACCAGATCTACCATGGCCAGATCGAGTTGTGGGTTGGCGCGAACATCGGATCGGCAAATATTGCAAGAAAGACACTTCGCGAAGACCCCCAGCCGGGTGGTGGATCAGAACTGGTTGCTGATGTCAGCCATCTGCAAACGACGTGGGTAGGGCCGACGGTGCAGGCGCGGTACCGGTTTACCCAGCATATTTCCAGTGCTGTCTCTGGCGGAGTTTCGTATTCCGACCTGGGGTCGCTGTTCCATGCCGAGGTCAATGGCCGGTATGACCTAACCGATCAGGTTGGAATTACCCTTGGATTGCGGTCGTTGCATCTACCGTACGACCTGAGCCAGGAACAGATCGATGTCATTCGGACCGCCGTCTACGATATCGATGCAGGCGGACCGAACTATGGGAACGAATGGAGCCATAATTTTGAGATCCTGACAGGGATGTACTTCCGCTTCTAAACAAGGAGTGTGTTATGAAAAAGTATGTAGCTCTTCTTTCGGTTTTAGGGTTAGCTTCCTGCGCGATCACCAACGAGCCGGGTGAACAGGTTACTCCTGTAGCAGAGTCTTACTTTTTCTCGAAGTCTACGGGGGTGCAGTATACCTACTCCCACGACGAAGCCAATATTTCCGATACGTTAACCTACCGGGTAGTAAATGAATATGAGCCCGGTGTGTTCTCCCGTCTTGAGCGGATCGAAGCTGATACGGCAATCGATGGTGAGGCTCTCTACTATTACATGACCGATGTCAATCGCGATGGGATCCTTCAATGCCTGATGACCAAAGAAGAAGGATCGGGTGAAACGATCGTCGCGCTCCAGGGCGAGCTTAACGTTGGCAGTTCGTGGATAGCAACCAACGACGGCAGCATTATTGCCTCGGTTCAGGACCATTATGATTTTTACTACCTTGTCGGCCGCGAGAAAAAGTATGACGACGTCATCGTCATCAAGTATGTCGATTCGCGTGAGATCGAAGGTACCTACATCCTGCGCTATTTTGCCAACGGGTACGGTCTCATTCATGAAAAAAGAGTCATGAGTAATGATTCAGACCCGACAACAGAAGTATCCAATCTTCGCCTGATCGACAGCAAACTCCTCAGTGGCGAGATCGTCCCACGCCTTCCAAGTCATTGGTGGGACGCCCATAGCCGTTACAGCATCGTCCCGCAAACCCCAGCAGAAGAGGAAGAGTAACTCCTTCAATCAAAAGAGATTAGCAGCAACAAATCTGCAGGCGGATGCACCGTTTGCAGAGTTTCGCACTTATTTGGCTTGAAAATTGTACTTAGTATAAGTCTATAAAGGTGTAGATTTTATGAAAAACACAAAATTTGCGGTTCTCTCCGTTTTTGCTTTGGTAACCGGAGCGGCGCTTTTGCTTCTTGCAGATACAACTCCCTCCCCATCATCGACGTCTTCCGCATCGATGGTCAATGTCAATGCAGCAGATCAGGATGTAGCTCCGTTCTTCACGTCGACCGATCTTGAAGGCAAGGCGTTTGACCTTAGCGTCTATAAGGGAAAAGTTTTAGTACTCAATTTCTGGGCAACTTGGTGCGGACCGTGTCGTCGTGAAATTCCTGACTTTATTCAGCTTCAGGACGAATATGGTATAAGCGGCTTACAGGTCGTCGGTATTGCACTTGACGAACAGGGCGCTGCGATCGTCAAACCTTTTGCCGACAAGTTTAAGATCAACTATCCGGTCGTCGTCGATGCGAAGAGTGAAGTCGCAGCGCTCTACGGCCAGATGAATGCAATTCCGGTCACGATCATCGTCGATCGCAACGGCAAGATCCGCTCGCGTCAGGTCGGCATGCGTACGAAGGCGCAGATCGAGGCTCTTGCAGTGCCGCTTCTGAAAGAAAAATAACACTATTGTGGGAATTGGCAGTAAGACGCTGGATAAGATCCGGCGTCTCGTGCATAAGGAGGGTTGGCGTCGATCGAAAGCGGTTCGGCTTGGGATCGCCATCGGCCTGACGCTCGCTCTATCAACATTATTCCCCCAGGGAAGGTCTGAGCAGCGCGTTACCGGCTATTCCGTCGGCGCCTTATGGTCCAATGACGATGTTGTCGCTCCGTATTCCTATCCGCTATTAAAAGATCCGAGCCGCTATCGGCGCGAAGTCGCCAAAGCGCTCGAAAGTTTTTATCCTGTTTTCGATCTTGATAGTGCATCGAGGCGTAAGACGCTCGACTCACTCGGCACAGCGCTAGACCAGATCATTGCCTCTCTCGATTCAACCTCATCGCCATCGCAGGTACCCTGGCCCGAAACTCTACCACTGACGGAAGAGGAAAAGGCAGCGATGGCAGATTATCTCAACGGGAAGCGCCGTACTGCCGCTCCGGATAATGCGATCCGCATTGCCATGAAGCAGGAATTGCTTTCGCTTAGCCGTGGCATCCTGCCCGAAGTGCTTGATACGCTCTACTACACCGGGCCCTTTCCTGAAGAGGTGCTTCGTGGTGAGCACCCCCCAGTCTCATTGCGAGTGCGAGCCAGCGAGGAGCATGTGGTCTCGTCTTCGCGGTTCCTGACACGTGAAGCATTTCAAAACAGGATCGTTGCCGCTTTAGAAGAGACCTTCAAGAATCCTAACGAACTTCGGACCGCCGTTGCAAAGCTTCTCGTCGCTCATGCAGCACCCGATATCACGTACGAACAAACGCATACGGACGAGGCACGTGCAGCGATCATTCGCAGAGTACCAAAGACCGACGGCATTGTCACCGAGGGCAAGGTGATCATCGGCCGAGGCGAAGTCATTTCTGCCGAAGCGAAGACGGCGCTTGAAAGTCTTGCCGAGGCACGCCTTAAACGTGGCGGTACGGGTGCAGTGATCGGGCGTGCGCTTGGGACGATCGGTCACGTCATCATCATCATGATGCTCTTCGTGCTGTATGTACGGTTCATTCGTCGAAGGATCTATAAGGACAATGCACAGCTGCTGCTCATCGGGCTGATCTTACTCTTCCCTGCGATCCTTGCATTCTTCTCCGTGCAGATCCATACGCAGTTTCCACTTGAGTACCTGATCCTCATTCCGGTTACGTCAATGTTGCTGACGGTGCTTTTCGACTCGCGCACCGGATTCTATGGAACGGTGATCGTCGCACTCCTTGTCGCCGGTATTCGCGGTAACGATTACAACATTGCGCTTGCCGGCCTGGCAGCCGGTGCATTCGCAGCCTATACGGTACGCGATCTGCGGAGTCGTAAGCAACTCTTTACCAGCATTGGTTATATCTTTCTCGGGTATCTGATCGCGATCACGGCGTTAGCATTCGAAAAGGCATCTCCGTTCGAGGAGGTTGGCATTGAGTTACTCTTCGCTGCCGGCAATGCGCTGCTTTCGCCGGTGCTGACGTACGGGCTTGTGTTCGGGATCGAAGCGATCTTCGATACACTCTCCGACATGCGGCTTGCCGATTACGAGAATATCAATCACCCACTGCTGCGCCTACTGCAGGAAGAAGCACCGGGCACCTATCATCATACGATGCTTGTCGCCCAGCTTGCCGAGAATGCAGCGCTGGCGATCGGGGCAAACTCGTTGTTGGCAAAAGTTGGGACGTACTTTCATGATGTCGGCAAACTTGGCCATCCGGCTAACTTTATCGAGAATCAGATCATGGGCGAGAATAATGTGCATGATTCGATCGACCCAGCCGATAGTGCGATGCGTGTACGGTCGCATGTAACTGCAGGCATACGTCTTGCACGCGAACATCATCTGCCCGAGAAGATCGTCGACTTTATTCCGATGCATCATGGGACGTTGCGGATCTCGTTCTTTTATCAGAAGGCACTTGCAGCCTCCGGTGGCGCGGTCGATGAGTCGCTGTTCCGGTATCCCGGACCGAAGCCCAACACGAAAGAAACGGCGATCGTCATGCTTGCCGATGCTGCCGAAGCGGTGGCGAGAACGATCGGCGTGCGTATCGAAGAGCCAACAGTAGAACTGCTCGAGCAGGAGCTGGATAAACTCATCCGTGATCGGATCGCCGACGGCCAGCTTGATGAATGCGATCTTACGATGCGCGATCTCGGCATTATCCGGACCGTCTTTGCACGTCTGCTCATCGGCACGCTGCATTCGCGTATCGTCTATCCCACAAATCGGACTCCTGCATTCGCCGCTGCGGAGCGATCATGAACGACCTCGTCGAAGATTATCTCTCGATCCTGCGGACGGAGCGCGGACTTGCAGAAAACTCGATCAATGCCTACCGCCTCGACCTGAAGAAATACTTCGTCTATCTCGACGATCGCGGCATCTCACTCGAGCATGCTTCAGCACCACAACTACAACAATTCGTTAAAGCATTGGCCGAGACCGGCCTCGAGCGCAGCTCGATCGCCCGTATTATCTCCGGCCTGCGTGGGTTTTACAAGCATCTGATCACTGAGCGCATCCTGAATAGCGATCCTACGGAATCACTTGAGCTTAAGACGCCGCGCCGGCACCCTCCGGAAGTCCTTTCCGTCACAGAGATCGAAGCGATACTCTCCAAGCCTGATCGCAGCACCGCCAAAGGTGTGCGCGATGCTGCGTTGCTTGAATTTCTCTACGCGACCGGCGCCCGAGTCTCCGAAGCTGTTGGCCTTACGATGCCACAGCTCTTTCTTGCCGATGGATTTGTCCGTCTCTTCGGCAAGGGAAGCAAGGAGCGGCTCGTGCCGATCGGCAAGGAAGCGATCGCAGCGCTGGAGTCGTATCTGGCAACAACGCGGCCGTTACTGGTACGGCGCGATAAGCCGACGTCGGCGGTATTTCTCAATCAAGGCAGAGGGACTGCGCTCTCGCGTATGAGCGCCTGGAATATCATTCAGGAATACTGCGGAGCTGCAGGGATCGAGAAAGTGACGACGCCACATACCTTCCGGCATTCGTTTGCGACGCATTTGCTCGAAGGCGGAGCAGATCTGCGTATAGTGCAGGAGTTACTCGGGCATTCGGATATCTCAACGACGGAGATCTACACGCATCTCGACCGCAACTACCTGTTGGAAGTACACCGGCAGTTTCATCCGCGCGGGTAGTTTTTTCCGGCACTCCACTCTCAGAAAGATATGTTAGGCAACTGCTCCTCTGGGCTAACTGGACAGTAACAATCCCGTCGCTGTGGCGTAACGACGAATCAACTTTCTAAACACTAAAGCATAGACTATTATGATCGTTACAACGACCCCTTCTGTCGAAGGTAAACGCATTGAAGAATACCTTGGCATTGTCACTGGCGAGGCGATCCTTGGTACGAATATCTTTAAAGACATTTTCGCTAACATTCGCGACATCGTCGGCGGCCGTTCGAATGCATACGAGCGTGAACTCGGTAGTGCACGCCAGATCGCACTCGACGAACTACAGGCAAATGCTTCGCGGCTCGGAGCGAATGCCGTCGTTGGCGTCGATCTTGACTACGAAGTGCTCGGTGCCGGCAATGGCATGCTTATGGTCTCTGCGAGCGGGACTGCTGTTCGAACAAGTTAACGACACTCATATAAAATGGAGTAGCACGTCATGTACAAAGCGATTCTCCTTCTCATGTTCTTCAGCGCCTGCAGTTCCAAGCCTACGACGGAAGCTTCCGTCGATGGGACGAAGTGGACGCTGGTCCAATATATTGACTCGGCAGGCACGAGTGCGAGCGTGACGTATCCAAGCGGGAAAAAGGGCGACGGCTACTGGATGGAATTTCGTCAGGATACGATCTCCGGCTCAGATAATTGTAATCACTTCAGCGGGACCTACACGATAGAAAACGATGTGCTCAAAACTTCTGACATGGTGAGCACACTCATCGGCTGCCCGGATAATCTTGCAATGACTGCTGCGCTTACGGTGGCCACTAGATTGGAGTTTATTGACTCCCACCTCTACATCTACACGACTCATCCTGCCTTAACCACGCTTATATTTGAAAAAATATAGCCCGCATGCTCATTGCCGACAAGCTCCGGGAGCTTCGACACATACTCTCTGAAGTCAATCATGTCGTTGTCTTCACCGGGGCCGGGATCTCGGCAGAGTCTGGTGTGCCGACGTTCCGTTCGCCCGATGGCATCTGGGCAAAATTTAAGCCCGAAGAGTTAGCCAATATCAATGCCTTCATGGCAAACCCTCAGCGTGTGTGGGAATGGTACGAGCATCGAAGAACTGTTGTGGATCAGGCCACACCAAATCCCGGACACTATGCCATCGTTGCCCTGGAATCGCTTTTCGATCGTGTCGATGTGATCACACAGAATGTCGATGGTTTGCATGCACGTGCAGGTTCACGACGCATTCATGAATTACATGGCAGCCTTCATGCACACCGATGTCTGGAGTGTTCGACTCCGTACGACTTAGCTGCAACCGAAGAAGGCGTTCCTCATTGTCCTTCGTGTGGAGGTTTAATACGGCCAGGTGTAGTTTGGTTTGGGGAAGACTTGCCGCAAGATGTCTGGCAGCGCGCAGAAACTTCGACGCGCGAGTGCGATCTCTTTCTTTCCGTTGGTACGAGTACCGTTGTCTATCCGGCAGCGCAGCTTCCGTTTCTTGCGCTATCATTGGGAAAGCATGTAATCGAAGTTAATCCGGAAGCGACGGACCTGACCCGTCATGCCGATACTGTGCTTCAGGGAGCGGCTGGAGAAATTCTCCCAGAACTCGTAGCCACTATTCGTAGCGACCGTTCTAAATAAAAAGAGCCCTCAACGTAGAGGGCTCATATGCATCTTTCGAGGCTAATTTATTTCATCGCTGTTGGTGGTGCAGCAATGATCGGCTCCGGCACTTTATTCTTGACCGGCGGGATGGACTTGAGGTATGCGAAGACGGCTTTAAGGTCGTCGTCGGTCATATTCTTGAGCATCTGCCAGGGCATCGGTGGTAGGATCGGACGTCCATTACCAATATGCTTCCCGTTACGAATGGCGAGTAAGAATACTGTCTCGTCCCATGTGCCCAGACCCGTAGAATCGGGTGTAAGGTTTGCTGAGAAGCTTACGCCCCAGGGTCCCGACCATGCAGTCATTGTAGCGCCAGCAGAGAGCAACCATGGCATATCCAGTTTCGGAGCAGGTGGCATTGCCATTTTCTCCGGGTGACCGGAGAGCATGAGGCTCATATCGGGCTCTGGCCCATGCGCTCCCATCTTCCATGGCGTATGGCAGTCATTACACCCGCCAACAGCATTGACAAGATATTTGCCACGCTCAACTGGTGACTGTTCCGCGGTAGCTGCAGTTGCATCAGCCGATTTTTCAGCAGAAGCAGTTTTTTCCTTTCCACAACCCGAAAACACAACAATTCCGACTATTGCCGCAACGCCAGCAAGTAGGTAAAGCTTGCTAAACGCTTGAAATTTAATCAGTTTCATGAAATAGATGAATAATGGTGAATGAACAACTCCCTGTAAAGATACAAAGAAAAACTTCTAAAAATCCAAGTCGGGTTGTCACAGGGTCAAAAAGTGAGACGTTAAACCTTATAGATCGTGCAACCACCGAGGTACAAAGCACAAGGGGAGAGCTTCAGTGGTGATACGAAGATGTAACCGGGTCCGAATGGACTCACCTCGAAGATCTGACATCGTACCTTCACGGTACACCAAGCGCTATTCCGACGCCGTGAATAGCAACGTTTGGGTCAGGTCCCAGGCACGGCGTACTGTTGTATGGGGAGTCACAGTCAATGCTTTCTAGGCGAGACTCCTTTCGGACCCCGGTTATTTTTGATTTGTGTGCTGTAACGAGGTCACAATTTTTCGATTTCCGACAAAACAACAACCGACTATCTTCCGACCGGGGCAGAATTGGTCTTCTTCTGCCCCAGTTTTATTTACTATGGTGACCAGCCATCATCGTCATTCGGATAGTGCCAATTCCAATTTGTCAAAATAATCGGCCGTCGCAATAGTCATTTGCGACGGCCTTGTTACTCAATAGCTTAGTCCACATCACCGCTATTGAATTACGGATCCTCCTTATCGTCGACTACTACGATCTGCGTCGCTATGCCACTATATTGATCGTAAATGATCCCGGCCATAATAGGATCATCTTCGATAGAGGAGATGACGACTTGATTAGCAGTGTGAAGGTCATCGATTTCACTTTCCTGATACGTGCCAGGTCCTGCAATCAGCTGTAAGTGTAGTAGTATGGTAAGAAGGAATATCATGAGTTATAATATGTGACGGAGTGCAAAGGTAAATGAGGTGTGACTAAATTTATTAAAGCAAAAGGCATAAATACTTAGGCATTTTTATGCTTATTTTTGCTATGAATAGCTATATAGTCATTCCGGCTATCTTGTCTTATCTTGTTATGAAATAAGTGTTTACAGCAACTTATTGATCTTATGAAAATCGCAGATATTCAGGATATTCTTAGATTCTACAAGCGATTTCAACTCCGAAAGACCGAAGCATTTGACCTCATAGGCTGGGAAGGCAGCGCCTCGAAGATGGGCTTGTTCTTTAAGGCAGTCAGCAAGTCCAAGGCTACGGCCACCGATCAGGATATCTATGCAGAAGTGTATGGCAAGGGTGTGCCCGATGCAAAGTACCATTTTCTCAAATCACATTGTACCAATCTGCTCCTGGACCAATTCCTTCGCGAGCACATCGATAAACGGATCGACTCCGCGATCACACGCGGAGCCTACATTGCGCAGAAGCAGTATGTCATAACGATCTTGCTCAGCCGGTTAGGGAGCAAGAAAGCAGCGCGGACCATGACTGCGAAAACACTGAGGATGTGTCAGCGCTACCAGTTAACCTCGCTCTCGATCGATCTGCTGGAGGAACTGCGTCATTATGCATTTTTAGAGGGACAGATACGCCTCTTCAAAAAATATTCTCTGGAGATCGCACGATCGGTCGATCTATTGCAGGCCGAGCTGGAAATGAAAAAGCTCGATCAGAGCATTCGCGTCCACCTTTCAAAATCATTTGTGCCAACTCCGGCGCTTCGTGTTCTTCTGAGAAATATCGTAACCAATGCCCGCAGGATCTCGCAACAACATCAAGACAATTATGCAATTCAGGTAACGTATTTCCGGATCCAATATATGGCGTGCCAGACACAAGGCAAGATCGCCGCATCGATCGAGGCGTGTACAAGCGCGATCAACTATATTATCCTGCGGGAAGACTTTTCGTCGCGCAACAGGATCGGCGAGTTTGCGATCTACCTCCTGGAGAATAATATCCTCATCGAGGATCGCAATGGCGGTGCACACAGTATCGAGTTATGTGAACGATATGTAGCGCGTGGTTCGAATCTCTGGTTCAAGTATCAGGAATATCATTTCTTGTTTGCCCTGCATACAGATCAGATCGAGATGGCAGCAGCAGTCCTGCGCGAAGTCCTTGCACATCCGCGACTGGCCGTACAGATCGACCATCTCAAGGAGCGCTGGCATATTTTTACGCTGATCCTTCATTACCGGGAATGGGTAAGTCAAAAGGAATCCAGCAAATCTGACAAGCCGGTCCCTTCCTTGTTGCGCTCAAAGAACTATCGCGAAATGCTGAAGTCCTATCCGGTATACGTTAAGGATAAACGTGGGTTTAACGTGTCGCTGCTGATTCTCAACATTCTCCTCTTACTGGAGAGCGGACGCATCGATGAGATCATTGAACAGATCGAAGCATTAGCTACTTACAGGAATAAGTATTTGCGCAGCAAAGAGGTAAGTCAGTCTGCCGTATTATTCAAATTTTTCCGTATCATGGTGAATGCTAATTTTTCCTATACGAAGATCCTCCAGCGAATGAAGGCCAACGACTCGTTTTCGCAGCTATCACTCAAGACAACCTCCGAGGTAACGGAAGGACTTCAGATCCTGCCCTGCGCCTGGGTTATCGATCGGGTTTTATATCTGTTGAAAAAACAGTGATCGGCAAGGATACTGCCGGCTAACCATGTAAATTTGCACTCCAATGTCACAACTGCTTATTAAGCGCCTCTCCGAAGCGCACAACGATATTCCACTTCCTCAGTATGCCACCGATCACTCTTCAGGGCTGGATCTGCGCTCGAGCGAGCCGGTAACGCTCGCTTCTGGCGAATTCAAGCTTGTGCCCACTGGCATTGCCCTGGAGATACCGGAAGGATATGAGGGCCAGATCCGTCCACGGAGCGGCCTGGCGGCCAAACATGGCGTAACCTGCCTCAACAGCCCCGGAACGATCGATGCCGATTACCGCGGTGAGGTCAAGGTCCTGCTGATCAACCACGGCATGAAGTCGGTCACGTTCGAGC
>JANWLI010000092.1 GCA_025450975.1 Candidatus Kapaibacterium sp.
CTTTTCTCATCACTGCGCATGAAAGATTTCACATTCCGGCAGCTTGCGCCGGTTGAAGAGCTACCATCGGATGCAGAGAACGTGTTTGTGATCATCCGCCAGGAGCATGACGATGTGGCAATGCTTGGTAAGCAGGTGCGACTTAGGAAAGTCGATGCACCACCACACATCGATATCTATCGGATCGAAGATTCTGTGTTTACGCTGAAGTGGAAGAACCGGACGTTCGTGAAGCGTTAGTTCTTCTTCTGTGGGATCACGGCGTTGATCGTTACCGGCACCCAGGTTCCTGTTGCCGGATCGAGGCGGGTGAAGGTATTACGGTTCGCATCGAATACTTCGAGAATGCGGTCCTCATCGACATCGCCGACATTCATCGCCATAAGTTGAATATGTGCTAGCCGACCATCCGGTTTGAAATACACAACCTGTCCCCAGCCTGTCGGTAATCCGTGTTCCGTATTTGGTACGAGGAAGGCCTGCGTCGAGCTATCGGTTGCGATGCGGAAGGTGCGGATCTCGGAGTAGTATCTGCCGGTAATGGAAGTTCGTAGCGTATCTGCCGACCCTTCGATCCAGAGACGAACATCGGTCTTTCCGTCGCGGACATCTTTGAATGTACGACGAACGGTATCGACACGCGAATCGCTTCTCTGGTGAATATGAAGCAGGCGGCTCGTGCCGCCTCCATCGGTAATCGACTTTACGGAATGAAGATCAAGGCTATCGTCGAAGCGCCAGAAGAGCTCCCTCGACAGCAGGAGCGCACCAAGAACGACTGCGATCGTCACGACGACCGCAGTCGAATTCATCTTGATCATTGCGTACGTTCGCGCTGTTTCTCGCCAACGGGGCGTTCACGGCGCTGGCCACTGCCACCCGGACGCGGTGGGCGTCTGCGATGCGGTCTACGGTTTTGTCCCCCGCCGCCTTCTCTGCCACCGCCATCGCCGCCGTCTCTGCCGCCAGCATCTCTGCCGCCGCCATCTCTGCCACCACCGCTTCTCGGTGGGCGTCCGCCTTCGCGGCGTTCAGGATTGCGAGGTGGTGGTGCAGGTGCTGACTTTTCTTCAGGAAGCTCTGCCGGTGCGCGTTGCGCTAAATACTCAGGTGTTATATCACCTTTATTGCCGATAAAACGGAATTCGTCGGCGCGCAGTGAATGATCGGTCTCAAGCGTCGCCTTCACTTTGTAACGCGTCTTCATCTTACGGAACGGCGAGAAGAGGAAGCCTGTCGTCAGTTTGTCGCGGAGCATCGGATGTACGCGCAGTGTAACCGGCGTACGATCAGATTCTTTGCGGTAGTTATCCATCCAGCGTTCGATCTGGTGGATGACGGTCGTCTCGGAGATCAGCATACCTGTGCCGCCGCATGCCGGGCACTCATCCGATAGCGTATCGCCGATGGACTGGCGGATACGCTGACGCGTGATCTGCATCAGGCCGAATTCGGTCAGCGGAAGGATCGACGACTTTGCACGGTCCTTGCGCATTTCCTTCTTCATCTCATCATAGACCTTCTTCTTATTACGGTCGTCGACCATATCAATGAAGTCGATAATGATAATGCCGCCGATATCGCGGAGCCGGAGTTGGCGCGCTGTTTCGCGTGCCGATTCAAGATTTGTTTTAAGCGAGTTCAGCTCCTGCTCGCGCCGTGCGGCATAGCGGCCGGAGTTTACGTCGACAATGACCATCGCTTCGGTCTTTTCGATGAACAGGTAGCCTCCGGATGGAAGCGGTACCTTGCGTGACATCGTCTGCTCGATCTGCTCTTCGATGCCGTGGTCGACGAACATCGGATTCGAGTCTTTATACAGCTCTACATGTCCTGCCAGATTCGGCGATGCCCACTGGACGTAATCGAGCACTTCGCGGTACATCTTCTTCTCGTCGACGATGATCTTGGTGATATCGTAGGTGAAGAGGTCGCGAAGGACGCCGGTCGTAATATCTTTATCCTGATAGACAAGGAGCGGCGGCTGCGCATCCTTGATCTTCGTCTGAATATCATTCCACTGATCGAGCAGCTTCTGGATATCTTCGCGCAATGCCGATTCTTCCTTGTTCTCGGCGACGGTGCGAATGATAATGCCCATCTCGCGGGGCTTAAGCGATCGGACGATGCGGCGCAGACGTCTGCGTTCACGCACCGAGTACACTTTCTTGCTGATGCCGATACCCGGTTCGAACGGCACGAGGACGACGAAGCGTCCCGGCAGCGAGATACGGCTGGTGACGCGAACACCCTTATTGGCGAAGGCTTCGCGGGTCACCTGGACGAGGATGCTCTGTCCGGGCTGCAGGTTAATGTTCGAAACTTCGAGGGTAGAGAACGGCTTGCGGACTGGCGGCGGACGATTCGGCTTCCTGACAAGCTGCGGGCGGTCGCCCGTGTCATCGCGGTCGTCGTCGTCAAATTCTTCATCTTCTTCGTCATCGTCGTCGTCGCGCATATCGGCATCCGCGAGATACGCCATCGAGCCATCGAAGGACTCGCCGACATCGGAGAAGTGGAGGAAGGCATCCTGGCCTAGTCCAACATCGATGAAGGCAGCGTTCATGCCGGGGATCACTTTAGCGACTTTGCCGAGGAAGATCTCGCCGACGTGGCGGACAGTTTCCTGGTTTTCAACGAAAAGCTCTGCGAGGCGTCCGTTTTCGCAAATTGCTATACGGGTTTCGCCTTCTTTACGAGAGCTTACATAGATCTCTTTGCGGAATTGCAACATAACATATTCTTACTGTGCATGAGCGCATACAAGCCGCCATGCGGTGAAGTAATATGCTGTTCTAGTTCAAGACGTATCCTAACGCAGAGCGTTTAGGATAGTGGAGGAGACCATCGAAATCTGTTCCGGAACGAACGCGGTTGCACCCGGCTGTAGACGGGTTGATACGAAAGGGAATAGGGAATTGGCGTACGATCGGGTGTCCTCGTCGAGGGGGTTTGGAAACGATCACGCGAGTAGTTAGTTGCCCGGATGCGCGTCGGACAAGCGACGAGCACCTTCCGCCTCCAGGCGGTGAGCAGCGTAAGAATACTAATAACTACGAAAACCAATACCATACGTGCGACTTCCGGTCGCGCCTTTTACGTAAGAAATGTTCGCTCAGTTCTATAATTTCGAGGCTTGATCGCGGTTCGTACGGTAAACTCTCATTGTATCGGGACCTGTATCCCAAAAAATGCTCAACTCCTAAGAACTCTCTGAAACAACGTACGAAACCGAGAGCTAACTGCCCACCCACCAAGGGTTTGAACTGACAGCAATTACAAATTATTTAATGACTTAACGTAGGTTGGCCGATGGCGGTTGTACGGAAAGTCACCAAAGTGAACACCGCACCCGAGAGGAAGAATCCTTGACAAAAGGGTATAAAAAGAGACCGAGCGATCCACGTCACATCAAGACACTTGCTGAGAGCTGCTTCCTTCCGGACCTGACTCGGTTGGGCCAGCCTCAATTGCGTGGGACTCGGTCTCAAACTTTAAGGGGCACCTATAACCCCATGCCTAATACCTGAGGTTCCGTTATCTCCCCATCATTCCTGAAGGCATTTGCTGGATAGTGATATTGGCCGGAATGACGAAGAGCGCATCGTCAAGCGATTTCTGCTCGAAGTTCTTCAGCATGACAGTAGCAAAGTCCACGCCGTCTTTTTTCACGACTGTCTGCACCGGAATGTATCCCTGGGCAGCCAATTGCCTAAATCCGTCGGTGCCAACTATCCCTTGCGTGCTATTTTCGATCGCCTGAAAAAGGGAGCTACTGATCGTGCCGGGAAGATCTCTCGTCATCCAAATATTGATCACCATGCTATCCTCGGCAATGCAGGAGAATTCATCGCAGCTATAGCTGCCGATCGTTTTCGTCTGCCCCGTTGCAACGGCAGCAGGCATATTCACGACGGCCGTGTCTGCTGCAGGGATCGGCATCTCGAAGCCCATATTCATCGCTGCCATTACGGTCGTAAGCTTCTTTGCCACCGGATCATTATAGATCGTCAGTTCACCCATATTTGGCATGTCGAGGCTGATCCGGAGCTTTTCCTGCTTGACACTGATCGTGACAGGCAATTCCTGCGGACCCAGCTGCGCAACGGTTACGCCCATTTCAATGACCCCTTCGAAGGATTGCGCGAATGCGGGCGCAGAGAGGACCAATAAGAGCAGGGGTAGGATAAAATAAAAACGTTTCATGATCGGTAGTTTGTAAAAATGAACGGGAAAATAGAACCGTCGACTTTTGGCATAAGTGCCATTGGCAGTGCGTACGGACGAAGCCCCTCGCGGTTTCCAACCCGAGGCGAAGTAAAGCGAATCCGTTTATGTAGTTAGTTCTCTTTTTAGTTCGGAAAACGCTGGTACGTGTTTAAGAATAAGGCCCTTATACCGATCTTTGTCGTTGTCTTCGTAGACCTGCTCGGGTTTTCGATCGTCCTGCCGTTGCTTCCATTCTATGCACAGGACTTCCAGGCATCGCCGGAGACGATCGGCATCTTTGTCGCCTCATACTCGGTATTCCAATTTATCTCTTCGCCCATCCTCGGCGGCCTCAGCGATCGCTATGGCCGGCGGCCGATGCTGATCTACTCGCAGATCGGCTCCATGATCGGCTTTATCCTCCTTGGTATCGGCGGATCGCTCACCATTCTTTTTATCTCGCGGATCATTGACGGTATCTCCGGCGGCAACCTGACGATCGCGCAGGCCTATATCAGCGATGTCACCGAAGCGAAGGACCGCGCCAGCTCGTTCGCAGTCATCGGCATTGCCTTCGGTCTTGGCTTTATGCTCGGTCCGTTTATCGGCGGCGAACTGACGAGCCTCTTTAATAGGAATGCTCCGGCATTCTGTGCGGCAGGCTTTTCGGCGCTCAGCATACTGCTGACGATCTTCTACCTGAAAGAGCCGAAGGTGCATCGCAGTGTACCCGATGCGAAGACAGGACTAAGCTATTACGTCCGCATTCTCGACTACTTCAAATACAAAACGCTGCGCACATTCCTGTGGATCTTCCTCTTTTTTGCGCTTCCGTTCACGCTCTATGTTTCGATGTTCTCGCTCTATGCGAACATCCAGCTTGGATTTACGGAAGTGGAGGTCGGGCGCTTCCTTGCCTTTGTCGGCTTGCTGGGTATTATCTGGCAGGGTGGGGCGATCCGTCCGCTGGTGAAAAAATTTGGTGAGCTGCATCTTCTGCGTGTCGGCATGATCTTCCTTGCTGTGGGGCTCTTCGCCATCGTCTTTGCGACGAACTGGCTTGAGCTGGGTATTGTCGCGCTGATCTTCTCGTTTGGATCAAGTGTTACGCGCCCGGTCATATCGAGCCTGATCACGCAGGTTGCGCCGCAGGATAAGAAGGGAAGTGTGCTTGGTGTTGCGAGTTCGATCGAGAGCTTTACCCGCATCATCGCGCCGATCGCCGGCGGACGCATTATCGGCGGATTACATCCTAACTATATCGGCTATGTTGGTGCCGCGCTCGCGCTGCTGGGCGTGTTCCTCGCCTTTAGCGTGAAGTTCGACCGTCACCACGTCACCGGCGAGATCATCGTCGACTAAGCTGGCAGACTGCGTGGGCGGCGACTCCTTCTTCGCGCCCGACCAGCCCGATCTTTTCACTTGTCGTTGCCTTTACCGATACCTGATCGATCCGGATCCGAAGCGCCTCGGCAATATTTGACCGCATTTGGTCGATGTGGTCCCGGAGTTTCGGGCGTTCGAGGACGACGGTCGAATCAATATTGACAATGTCCATCTGGCGGGTTTCGAGGATCTGGCCGACCCGGCGCAGGAGTTCGATGCTGCTGATGCCCTTATTGGCAGGGTCAGTATCCGGGAAATGGAGGCCGATGTCTCCGGCCGCGATGGCGCCCAGAAGGGCGTCCATAATGGCGTGCAGGAGGACGTCGCCGTCCGAATGGGCAA
>JANWLI010000093.1 GCA_025450975.1 Candidatus Kapaibacterium sp.
ACCGGGAAGAACGCAACGTCGGCATTCGCCCGCCTCATCGCACCAACAATATCCGATCTGGTAGCAGGGCGTGGGATGATGATGACTTCGTCGACGTCGGGACAGATCTCCGCAAGCGCCGCATTGTACTCACTTGCCAGCACGACGATCTCATCTTCGGGGCGAGCCTGACGCAGTGCTGCCGCCATAGGCAGGGTCAGGATCATGTCGCCGAGTCGGTCAGGCCGAACGATGAGAAAGCGCATAGTGCAAAACTACGTTTTGCGTCGGCCCGGTAAGGAAATAGAAAGAAAACGGGAAACCGTAAACCTTTTTTTGAATGAGGGGTGTTAAGACGTTTCAAGTAGTCCGTCAACCTCTGGCGGTAATCCACAACTCACCGACATAAGGAGAACGAAGTATGAAGGAGGGCGATAATGCTCGGAAAGCTTATACAGCCGGAGATCAACGAGCTGATCGCACGCCGGAGCTTCTTATCCTTAAAGGAAGTTCTTGTTGATCTGACTCCTCCGGAGATCGCCGATGTCATCGAAGACATCGAATCTGAAGATCGTGCCGTAATATTCCGCCTGCTCCCCCGCGACCTCGCTGCCGATGTTTTCGAGTATCTGCAATTCGAGATCCAGGAGGCGATGCTCAAATCCCTCGGCCAGGGCGAAGTTGCTGCCATCCTTAACGAGATGGCTGCCGATGACCGTACGCTGCTCCTTGAAGAACTGCCAGCCAATGCCACCAAACAACTCTTAACGCTGCTTTCGCCCCAGGAGCGAAGCGTAGCGACGCAGCTGCTGGGTTATCCTGAGTATAGCATCGGGCGCCTGATGACGCCGGACTATATAGCTGTCCGCGAAAAGTGGACGGTTTTGCAGGTATTCGACTATATTCGCCAGAACGGTAAGGACAAAGAGACGCTTCTCGTCCTCTACGTCATCGACGAACGGGGTAAGTTGCTCGACGATATCCGGATTCGCAAGTTTTTGCTGGCGCAGCCGGATATGAAGGTCGAAGACTTGATGGATGCCAGCCTTGTCTCGCTCAATGCTTTTGACGAGCAGGAAAAGGCGATCGAAGTCTTCCGTGAGTATGATCGAGAAGCATTGCCGGTGGTCGATTCTAATGGCGTTCTCATCGGCGTTGTCACGATCGATGACGTCCTCGACGTTGCCGAAGAAGAGGCGACCGAAGATATTCAAAAGATCGGCGGCGTCGAAGCGCTCGACGAGCCGTATATGCAGACGCCGTTCCTGCAGCTCTTCAAGAAGCGTGTTGGCTGGCTGATCGTCCTGTTCCTTGGCGAAATGTTCACGGCAACAGCGATGCACTACTACGAAGATGAACTTGCACGGGCAGTGGTGCTGGCTACCTTCATTCCGTTGATCATCTCAAGCGGTGGCAACAGCGGTTCGCAGGCCTCGACGCTCGTCATTCGCGCGATGGCGCTTGGAGAAGTGAGCCTCAAGGATTGGTGGCTGGTCATGCGCCGTGAGATCCTCTCAGGCTTCTCACTTGGGCTGGTTCTCGGTATTATCGGCTTCCTCCGAATAGAACTCTGGTCTTCTTTCTCGCCGATCTACGGTGAACATGACACATTGATAGGACTGACCGTAGGAATAACGCTAGTGGGGATCGTGATGTGGGGGACACTTACAGGTTCGATGCTTCCGATCCTTCTGCGAAAACTTGGTCTTGATCCGGCAACCTCGTCAGCGCCGTTTGTCGCTACTCTGGTCGACGTTACCGGTCTCATCCTCTACTTCGGCGTAGCATCGTTGATCCTGACAGGTACGCTTTTATAAGCTTAGGCTTTCTTTCTTGACGTTCGCTTGCGGATCACTTCAAGTGCATACCACGAGTGTCGCGGCATCGTATCACCTAAGAGGTACCCATATGGATGCAACGGCTCGATACGGTCACATATCACCTTGATGATGGCCGTGACCGGAATGGAAAGGAACATGCCTGGAATACCCCAGAGCGCACCGCCAATGATGACCACAAGGACCGAAATGAACGCGTTGATCTTCACCTTCGAAGCGACGATCTTCGGGACGAGAATATTATTGTCGATGAACTGGATGATCAGATAGGCGATCATTATGTAAACAGCAAAGATCGGATCGTCCTTGGTGAGTAAGGCGATCGTCATCGGTAGGGCCACGCCGATCAGGCCGCCAATATAGGGGATCATATTGAAGAGGCCGCCGACAATACCCAGGAGAAACGCATAGTCGATACCAAGGATCAACAAGCTCGTCGTATTGAGCGCGGAAACGATGGCAACTTCGATCATCAAACCGACCAGATAGGTTTGGATGATGCCGCGTGTTTCGACCAGCACTTCACCAACTGCTTCCTGATTCGACCTGCCAAATACCTTACGGATGAATTCGAGGAGCAACGGCTGGTAGTAGAGTATGAGCCAGACGTACACCGGTAACAGTGTTACAACGATGAGCAGACCGGTAACCCGCGAGAGGGTCTGTCCGATAAGGACTCCACTGTACGAGGTAGCGGCGTCCATAATGTCGGCTTTCCACTCGACAATTTTACTTGGAGCAACGTTAAATTCTGTCGTAAGCCAGGACGAAATGTTAGCGATAAATCCGTTAAACTTCGATTCAAGTTGCGGCATGGCCTCCGAAAACTGCGCGACCTGCGAAGCAATGAAGTAGGTCAGCCCGAGCACAAAGACGACACCGGCAAACACAGAAATGGTAATGGCGATAACGCGCGGTATCTTGTAACGCTCAAGGAATGTGACCAACGAGTTGAGCACGATGGCGATGATCGACGCAAACAGCAGCGGCGCGATTATCTCCTGTCCGATAATGAGGAAATAGATAAATGCGTAGCAGGCGATCAGTACGAGCGCTGCCTTCGCATAAAAAGGGAGATGAGTTTGTTGGTGTTCTTGTGTAGCCAAAAGTGAGATGTGGCGGCTAGTGCCTATTGATTATAACGCCGTTGCGGACGGTTCATTCCTTGACGATCAGATAGGATTCAGTCCCGATCCTGACCAGATATGCTCCTGAAGGCCACTCACGGGCATCAACAGTAGCCGATCCGTCGACGGTAGAACTCCAGTGGAGCGTCCCGCGAATGTCAGTGATGACCACTTCTGCGCTCGCATCGCTGAGGTCGATGGTTAGGAAATTTGCAACGGGATTAGGAAAGATCATTACTGTAGCTTTTTTGCTCATACGAACGCTTGCTCCGCCGACTTCAGATGCGCCGATCGAGCGCTGCACCGGAAACAGCCTTCCAAGAAAATCACGCTCGGGAGTTAGGCGCGAGAGACCTTTGCCTATGGCAGGAGAAGTGGGCAGAAGATTGAAAAGCGTATCGGCAAATTGCGGGTCGACATTGAGAATACGCCCCGGCTCACCGACAGGCGTATTTGGTCCGCCCCAACTTGCATTATCCGGGTTGTACCAGAGATTATGGGAGAAGGTAAATGTCTCCGGAGCTGTGTTGCCACCGATATTAATTGCCGGTTGTGCAGTATTGAAGACGACAATATTATTGATAAACGAGTTATTTCCACAGGGCAGGAAGTTAGGCTCGGTTGTTTCCTGAAGAATACGGATTGCCCAGCGGTCGGGACGGACGATCGTATTGTTTACGACTTCGCAATTAACAGCTCCGACGTAGGCGATCGGTGCCTGTGAGCCCATGAAGATGTTTGAGTAGACGTAAATGTTGCTTGCTTCATAATTCGCATTGAGTGGCCGGAAGAACTCCAAACCGGTTGAGCCTCCAATGTTGATCGCGCGCTGTCCGGCATTACGGAATGTGTTACCCTGAATGACGATATCTTTCGTTGCACCTTTGGCCTGGATCGCATTCGATCCGCCGTTCTCAAAATGATTTCCCTCGAAGACACCGAAATGACAACCGACCATATCGATCATCGACCCGCCGGTTGCACCATTGGTAAAACGACAGTTGCGGACGGCAAATTGATCGACACCGGAAAGCTTTAACTCATCGTTGTTGCCAGTCGCATTCATACTGCGCCACTCGCAGTTCTCGAAGATAATGTGGTGTGCCGGAGTATCGTATGTACCGCCGTCGTCCATGTTGACACCATTGCCGGTCTGTTGTTCAAAGATAATACCCTCAAAGCGTAGGTAGGCGGCGTCTGTCATGTGAAGTGCATTCGAACCGCCGCGATAGATGACCTCTTCACCGGTTGCCACACGGATCGTGATCCAGTTGTCAGCATTCCCTTGAAGATTTGAGATGGACTCGTTGCCGCTATGAATTGCTTCGCGCAGCAAAATAGTATCGCCGGGCTGGGCGGCAGCAGCAGCAGTTTGAAGTGTTTGATATTGACGGAAAGGTCCAACTTCAAGTGTGCGGGCACTAGCGGCAAAAGCAAATGCGCTTAGGAAAAGAATGTAAAATATTTTCATAGTCTCTTGAAGTACTAAACTTAACTGTAAGCCGGAATACCTGTGATCTCTTGTCCGAGAATAAGCGTATGAATATCGTGCGTGCCTTCGTAGGTTTTTACTGACTCGAGGTTTGCCATGTGGCGCATGATCGGGTATTCGCCGAGGATACCGTTGGCACCGTGGAGATCGCGAGCGGAACGGGCGATATCGAGCGCCATGGCAACGTTGTTGCGCTTTGCCATCGAGACGTGTTGCGGACGCATCTTGCCTTCATTCTTTAGTTGTCCGAGGCGGAAAGAGAGGAGCTGCGCTTTTGTGATCTCCGTGTACATCTCTGCAAGACGCTGCTGTACAAGCTGGAAGCCGCCGATGGGGCGGTCAAACTGAATGCGGCTCTTTGCATAATTGACGCTTGACTCATAGCAAGCCATAGCAGCGCCGATCGCACCCCAGGAGATGCCGTAGCGAGCTTGCGTCAGGCAGGAGAGGGGGCCTTTAAGTCCCTGCACTGCTGGTAATACGTTTTCTTCAGGAATCTCAACATCCTGAAAGACTAATTCACTTGTGACGCTTGCTCGGAGCGAGTATTTGCCTTTCATTTCCGGAGCAGAGAATCCTTTCATGCCTTTTTCGACGATGTAGCCGCGTATTGATTCGGGCGCATCGGAGTCCGTCTTCGCCCAGACAACTGCCAGATCTGAGATCGTCCCATTGGTGATCCACATCTTCGCGCCGTTAAGGACGTATCCGTTCGAAGTCTTATTCGCACGCGTGATCATGCCCGCCGGATTCGAGCCGAAGTCAGGCTCAGTGAGTCCGAAGCAGCCGATGAGTTCGGCTTTCGCCATCTTTGGCAGCCACTTCATCTTTTGCTCTTCGGAAGCATAGATCGATATCGGATACATTGCAAGCGAGCTTTGCACAGAAGCGAACGAGCGGATCGACGAATCGCCGCGTTCCATTTCCTGCATGATCAGACCGTAGCTGATATTATCGAGGCCTGCACAGCCGTACTTTTCCGGAATGGTCGCGCCGAGAATGCCGAGAGCGCCGATCTTCGGAATGATATCCATCGGAAAGGTCATCGCCTGGTTATGCTCTTCGATGATCGGCAGCACTTCGTGTTCGACGAAGTCGCGTACGGTGTCGCGGATCATGCGCTGCGTATCGGTGAGCAGATCTTCGATGAGGTAGAAGTCAGTATTAACCATGGGTGAAAAAGCAGGTGAATTTGTGCGGCTCTTAAACAGCGCTAACGGGGGAGAGGTTGCT